>JAGGRU010000004.1 GCA_021159425.1 Sulfurovum sp. | reverse complement strand
GCAAACATTGATGTCTATAAAATGGATGCACTGGTGAACACCTGTGATTTTCACATTTCTGCGGGTCTCATTTCTGAAGAGATGAACGGATTTTTTCAGTATTGTAAACTCTATGAACAGACAGGTTCTGTGCATACAGCTAAACTCTATCTGGATGGAGGAGAATTTTTCATCGCTGAAGATATTGCCCAACACTCTACGGTAGATAAAGTCATAGGCAAAGCCAAACTGGCAGGTATAGACACTACAAATTCTGCACTTATGGTAAGCGGTAGACTCTCTTCTGAAATGGTGGCAAAAGCAGTCATGCACCAAATTCCCATACTTATTTCCCGTACGGCTTCCACCTGTCTGGGAGTACAGATCGCTGAAAAATTTGGTTTGACACTGGTAGGTTTTGCCAGAGAAAACAGAATGAATATTTATACGCATGACAGGAGAATTGATGTCTGATGATTTAGATGAGATGATAGAAAAGTACAGAGGAGAAGATGGAAAACTCACCTGTGCTTCTGCGTTCAAGGTGGCGTCTAAACTGAAAACCACAGCGATGGAAGTTGGCACGCGTGCAAAAGAGAATGAGGTACGCATCTCTGCCTGTGATCTTGGGCAGTTTGGTAAACAGCCACTGGGTGTCTTTAAAGAAGAGGTTTTTTCAGATCTGGAAGATATTTGTGACGAGCAGCAGAGAGTGTATTGTAAAGATGCCAGAGAACTTGCACAAAAATCTAATTTGAAATCTGTGAGAACAGCCATTAAAGAGGGTGGTCTGGATGTTAAATATTGTGAACTGGGATGTTTTTCTGAAAAGAAAGGCACCAGACTTTATATCAAGACCAAAACCTGGATGGAAAATCAAAATGCTGACCTTCTTTTTGGAAAAGGGAAAACAGAAATTCTTGAATATATAAATGAATTTGGTTCCATTGCCAAAGCAGCAGAAAAACTGGGCATGTCTTACAAAAAAGCCTGGTCACATATTCAGATCTTGCAAAACAACCTTGATGATGTATTGGTAGAGACACATAAAGGTGCAGGAGAACAAGGCGGTACAACCCTGACTCCGATGGCACATGAGTACATCGCCAAATACAAACAACTGCAAGAAGAGATAGAAACATTTGCAAACGAAAGATTTCATGCACTGTTTCTAAAAGACAGAAAGAAAAAAAGTAAACAGAGGAAAACAGATGGCTAAAAACTACGTCGATTTCAATGAAGCAGTAGAGAGTGCTTTAACAAATGCAGAAGCAAGCACACTCAAAGAGATCATTGGTTTGGAAAAAGCATTGGGACGTGTCTTTTCACAAGACGTGACCTGTCAAAAGAACTTACCTTCTTTTAACAACTCTGCCATGGATGGTTTTGCTATTAAAGCTTCTGATGCAGGATCAACTTTGCATGTAAAAGAGGTTATTTATGCGGGTGAAGTAAAAGAAGCATCGCTGTCTGAAGGAGAATGTTACAAGATCATGACAGGTGCACAGGTACCTTCAGATGTCGATACCATCATTCCCATTGAAAATGTGCTAAAGTTTGAAAATGATGAAGTGACTTTGCCCGAGACAGTTAGAAAAGGTGATGCCCTGAGACTTAAAGGGGAAGAGACAAAAGAGGGAGAGAGACTTTTTGAAGAGGGTGAAGAGATCACCGCAAGGACTATTGCGGTGCTTGCTTCTCAAGGTATTGTCTCTATTGAAGTCTATAAAAAACTCTCCATTGCGGTAGTCTCCACAGGAAATGAGCTTAAAGAGCCTTGGGAGAATGCCTCCGAAGATGAGATCTACAACTGCAACTCTTATGCCATTATCTCAACGCTTCAGGCTAAAGGCTTTGATGCCTCTTACATTAAAGTCATCCCTGACAATTTAGATGAGACTATATCTTTTGTTTCCGACTTGAAATCGTATGACATCATCATTACTTCTGGGGGTATCTCCATGGGGGATGCTGACTTTGTGGGAAGGGCTTTTGAAGCCAATGGACTGGAAACACTGTTTGACGGTGTGAACATTAAACCCGGTCGTCCTATTATGATGGGGAGAATGGAGAAGACTTTTGTCATCTGCCTACCTGGAAATCCATTGACTGCTATGGTCAACCTTTATCTTTTTGCCATTCCGATCATGAGGAAAATACAAGGTCATACGGCACATCATCACAATACGGAACTGGCACACAACACGGCAGAGTTCAAAACAAAATCTGGGCGAGTCAATGTGGTTCTTGGTACCTTACAAGCAGGTGAATTTACAGCGACCAGAGGCAACCGATACGGCTCAGGGATGATCACAGTGATAGAAGAGAGCAATGCAATGCTTTTGACCTCAGCAACGTCTAATGGCTGTGTTGTTGGAAAGAGTGTGAAAGTAGTACGTCTTGACGGTGCTTATACAAAAGAGAGTGTGGACATTTTTAACTAAAGGGGAAGTTTTGAAAAAGATCTTAAGTCTATGGGCACTTGCTCTTTTGGGAGTGCTTTTTGCCAAAGAAGATATTATTGTGTTTCATGCAGGATCTCTGGCAGTACCTTTTTTACAAATGGAAAAAGCTTTTGAAGCGAAATATCCAAATTATGATGTTAAACGTGAAGTAAGTGGTAGTAGACAAGCAGCCAGAAAAGTTTCAGACATAGGACGAAAGGCAGATGTGGTTGCTTCTGCGGACTACAAAGTCATTGACAACCTTCTCATCTCTAAAAATGCAAAGTTCAATATCCAGTTTGCCACCAATGAAATGGCCATAGCCTATACCGATAATTCAAAGTTCTATAGAGAGATCAATGCGGAGAACTGGACTGAGATCGTCTTGCGTAAGGGTGTAAAAATAGGACATTCAAACCCTAACTCAGACCCTTGCGGATACCGTTCCATACTGGTGACAAAACTGGCAGGAAAGTATTATAAAAAACCTTCTTTCTTTAAAGATCTTTTAGGATACAAAAACATGTATAAAGTAGGAGATGAAGACAAAAGCAAGGTCGTTGTACGTCCTAAAGAGACAGACCTTCTGGCACTGCTTCAGGTACATGCACTGGACTATCTCTACATCTATAAATCTGTAGCGCAACAGCATGGCTTGAAATACATTACACTTCCCAAAGAAATTTCTTTAAAAGACGCTGCGTTCGACAGACTATATAGCTCGGTCTCTTTTAATATTTCCGGGAAAAACCCGGGAGAGATAATTGAAAAAAAAGGGGGAATTATGGTGTATGGACTCACGATCCCTCAAAATGTACAATCTCCCATTAATGAAAAAGGTGCAGTGGATTTTGTAAACTTCGTACTCTCAAAAGAGGGTTCAGAAATTATGGAAAAAAATGGTCAAGGGGTCATATCTCCTGCAGTCATTACTGGTGACAGTAGCATTTTAAAAAGGTAAGTATGAGTTATTTAAGCATCAAAAACTTATCGAATAGTGTTGCTGGTTTTTCTCTTGAAAATATTTGTCTGGATATTGAGAAGGGGGAGTATTTTGTACTTTTAGGGCAAAGTGGATCCGGGAAGACACGTCTGTTAGAAGCCATTGCCGGACTTGACTCAAGCAGTGGAAGCATCCACTACAAAGAAGATGAAATTTCCGAAAAAAATCCGGAACACAGAGACATAGGCTTTGTCTATCAGGATTTTGCCCTTTTCCCCAATTTGAATGTGGAAGAAAATATTGTTTTCTCGGGTAGATACAGAGAGATAGAAGATGCTCAGGAGCATTTTAAAGATATTGTTGATTTTTTGGAACTGAAAGATCTTCTTGATCGCTGCATAAAAGATCTGAGTGGTGGAGAAAAACAGCGTGTGGCACTTGCCAGAGCATTGTACTCCAAGCCAAAGATCCTGCTTCTCGATGAACCTCTCTCTGCCATAGATCCGACGTTTAGAAATGCCATTATGAAAAAGCTCAAAGAGATACACAGAAGGTATGACCTCACCACTATTCATGTGACACATAACTTCAGGGAAGCCTCATACCTTGCAGACAAGATCGCTGTTATAATGAATGGTAAAATAGAACAGATAGGTTCGCCGGATGAAGTACTTAACCATCCTAAAACCATAGAAATAGCTAAATTTCTCGGCTTTAAAAATATCTTCCCTGCTAGCCTTATTAATGATAAGAATAAATCTAAATATTTCTCTGTTGACCCCAATGTTATTCGTATAGTCAAAGAGCAGAATGTGTGCTGTGACTATATTTTTGAAGGGGTTGTGGAAGAGTGTATGGGTATTACCGACCACTTTAAACTTTTTGTAAAAGTAGATGAAAACCATTTTTTCATCAAGATCCCCAAACGAGAGTATGAAAATTGTCTCTCTAACTCCAAGCATAGCATTCGCATCGGATTTGACGAGAAGGATGTATCGTACATATGAAACTGACCTACAAAAATAACAGCTTCAACATTGCACTGATCGTCCTTGCCGTCATTATTGTCTTTTTTCTCTCTGTACCGATCTTAAAAATGTTTGTAGGGGTAGGGTCAGACAAACTCATAGATACCATCAAAGACGGAGAGGTCATATCTTCTATTTTACTCACCATGAAGGTTTCTCTCTGGGCGATGATCTTTGTCATTTTTACAGGACTCCCTCTTGCTTACCTCATAGCCCGATATGACTTCTTTGGCAAAAGTTTTTTAGAAGCCATCATAGACATCCCTATTATGATCCCTCATACTGCAGCAGGTATAGCACTGCTTTCAACCTTTGGCGACACTGGACTGGGAGGCTTTTTTAAGATCTTTGGCATAGAGTTCGTAGGAACAGAATACGGCATCATGATCGCCATGATGTTCCTCTCTGCACCCTTTCTCATTAATGCTGCCAAAGATGGTTTTAGAAAAGTAGACCCAAAACTCGAAAAGGTTGCCAGAACACTCGGAGCCAGCCCATTCAGAGTCTTTTTTGCCATCTCCATACCTAACGCCAGAAAAGACATTGTCAATGGTGCCTTGATGATGTGGAGCCGTGGGTTGGGTGAGTTCGGAGCTGTGATCATACTGGTTTACCACCCCATGACCACACCGGTACTCATCTTTGACAGATTCTCTTCTTATGGTTTGAGTTATTCTGCACCTGTAGCAGCCGTGATCATCGGTTTTTCAGCCCTGGTATTTTTGATCATTAGGTTTATTGCCAACAGGTTTGATTAAATTTATATATGTAGCTCTAATAATATTAAAACCATGTATATATGATATAATGTAACCATGTAAATATAATATGTGAAACCATGTATAAATATAAACAAGGAATTTAAAATGATCAATAAAATTCTTGCAAATGCATTAGCCTCTTTAAAGAAGATACAAGACAAAGAAGGGAATGTATTTAAATCAGAAAAACTTGATGCTAAAAGTATAACAATACTCAAAGAAAATTCGTATCTTTTTCCCATAGTTAAAGGTTGGTATTGCATACAAAGCCCAAGTACACAAGCGGGCGATACAACTGTTTGGTACATAAATGCATGGTTGTTTTTTTCAAAATACTTAAATGGCAGATTTGGGAAAAATGGATACTGTTTAAATCCTCATGACTCTTTAATGCTCCATACTGAAAAAAATGCTATTCCCAAACAATTAACAGTCATTATAAAAAAAGGTGTATCATCATCTATCACTAAGCTTCCTAATAATATGACTTTATTTGCGTATGAAGATAAACATAATTTTCCAAAAATTTTGGATAAAAGAAGAGGTGTTAATATTTTTAGAATAGAAGATGCATTATGTAAAAGTGATAATAACAGCTTTAGAAATAATCCTTTAGAAATGGAAATAGCATTAAAATCAATTCGTGATGTATCGACAATAATTAACGCATTGATTGACCTTGGAAGAATGGATACTTCAGCAGCAAGATTATCTGGTGCTTATATGTATCTGGGAAGAGAAAAAGATGCCAAGAATATAAGTGATACCTATGCTTCATTAGTGGGGTCTAAAATTACGCCTTTTAATCCTTTTCATATGGTAAAACCTATATTTGACAGTACTCAATTACTAAGAAGTCCTTATGCTGCACGAGTTGAAGGGTTATGGAAAAAATATTCTACCAAGATAAATGAATTGAATAGTAATGTAAAGCCAAAAGATATAGATATAAAAATGCTATTATCTGAATTGGATGAAAAATATACTCAAGATGCTTATCACTCTTTATCTATAGAGGGGTACAAAGTAACTACAGAACTTATAGAAAAGATAAAACATGGGAATTGGGCTCCAGCACAAAATGAAGAAGATAAAGAGACTCGAGATGCTCTGGCTGCAAAAGGATATTTTGAAGCCTTTGAAGAGTTAAAATCAACTATCTTGGAGTGTCTGGAATCAAATGAAAAAATTGAAAATAATATTTCAGATCTGCAAGCCAAACTCTATAAAAAGTTATTCTTGCCAAGTGTACAAGCCAATATTCTCAAAGCAAGTGATTTAATTGGCTATAGAAATACGGCTATTTATTTAAGAGGTTCAGAGCATGTTCCTCCTCCAAAAGAAGCTATTCTGGATTCAATGGAGAAATATTTTGAACTTATTAAAAGTGATGATAACATCCTGTCTAAAGTAATTTTAGGACACTTTATTTTTGGATTTATTCATCCCTATATAGATGGAAACGGAAGAATATCAAGATTTATAATGAATAGCATATTGGTATCGTATGGACAACCCTGGATCATTATAAAAAAGGATGAAAGAGAAAGGTATATGAAGGTATTGGAACAAGCTAGTAATCATGATAATATTGTACCGTTTATGGAGTTTATCGAAGAAAAAATTAATGAGGGGCTGTAAATAATTCTCTATCAACGCAGTATCAAAAAAATATACGTAACACAACAGGAACAGAGATAAAAGTTAGAGATTTGAATGCATAGAAACAGAGAAGCGATAAACAAGGAAATCATAGTTAAAACAAGGAAATATGAAAAAGTCGCTTCTAAGTAGGACGATTGCTAAGAGCAAACAAGGAAGTTCACAAATCTTGGACAAGGAGTAAACAAACTCTCAACATCGTTATGAAAGATTTCTCTTTCTTAAGTGTAGTATACACCCTCAAGATGTACCATCGGAAAATCAATGATTAATAGATAGATAACTAGAAAAACCGTTTTCCGTTCTCTTTTTTAATTTCAGAAAATTTATCTAAATAGTCCAGATATGCGATGAGGTATTTTCTGCTTAACGGAAATTTCTCTTTGAAGTTTTTAATGTCAATATACGCTTCTTCTTTGATGATGTTTTTCATCTCCAAGATCATTTTACTCAGACTCTGCGCATGTACAAAAAGATTGTGTTCTACTCTTACAACCTCTTTTTTAGAGCAGAGAGATTTTAAAATGTCATCTCCGCTTTTTCTGTCAAGATCAAGGTCATCATACATGTTGTAGGGTGCGGTGGGTGCAATATCTTCTTTTAAAAGTCTTTCCAAAATCCTTTTTTCAAGTACCACAGAAAGATCTTCTGTCACGTTTGCACTTTTATAAAGGTTTTGTTCTTTGACCAAAAGACGCTCTTCAAGCAATTGTTGTAATGAAGCTTCAATGAACGAGGCACTTGCCCAGGGGAGTCTGAGTTTCAAAGACGAAACAGAGAGCAGGGCATAAGGATTTTTTTCATAAATGGCACGTACAGTATCGATGATGATCTTTTGTGTCAAAACAGGGTAAATGATGAGTTCTTTTTCATCTACAAAACAGTTCTCCAAGGTCTTTGCTTCATTGAGTGCTTCTTCATGTGAAAGAGCAAATCTCTGAGCAGAGGAGACCAGACCCAAACCTTTTTTATGGGCTTCAAGCAGGATGACATAGCCTTTTGGGAAATCTCTCTCTTCGAGTGCATTGAGCAGTTGTAGTTTCTGGCTTTTTCTCAGAGGATCAGAGACAGGGTTGAGCACAGTTGCCCCTGCAATGGTTCTGTTGCCATCACGAATGATCAGCTTTTCTCCATAGATAGAGAAAATGTCATTGCTAGCTTTAATGGTAGCAAAACCCTCTTCAAGCGCTTCAGTGGAACCAAAGAGTGTAACTTTGGCTTCAAATCTTTTTGAGCCTATGTATATGCTGTAATTTTTGTTGTGTGTGAGTTGTCTGTTTTCCCCAAGAGAAGCGAAAGAGATATCGATCTCTTTAAATCCTCGGAGGTACCCTTTTTTCGAGAGTAAAAAGCCTTTTTTTAACTCTTTTGCATCTACATTCGTTAAATTCAAAGCAACCCTGTTTGAAATTTTTACACGTTCTACATCCTGCTCATGTACTTGCATATTTTTGATCTTACAGGTTTTGTTACTGTCACAGACAAAGAGTTTGTCATCTACGCTGATCTCTTTTCCAAGGACAGTCCCGGTGACAATGCTTCCTTTCCCTTTTATGGAAAAAGTTCTGTCAATATAGAGTCTAAAGAAGTTCTGCTCTTCTTTGTTCTTTAATTCCAGTGAAAAAAGTCTTTCTTTAAGTGTTTCAATGGAGCTTTCATCATAGATAGATACAGGGACCACAGCTTGAATGTTGAATTTGTATTTGGCAACAAAAGCCTGAATTTCGATCATTTTGGACTGCAATAATGCTTCAGAGAGCAGGTCTTTTTTTGAGATAACCAGCACAGCATCTTTCACCCCTAAAAGTTTAAGTATTTCCAAGTGTTCCACTGTTTGAGGCTTAATGCCTTCTGTAGCTGAAACAACGATCATCACAGAGTCAAAACCAAAAGCTCCGGAGATCATATTCTTAACCAGTTTCTCATGACCGGGAACATCAATGAAAGCAATGTTTTTATCACCTTGTGAAATGTTTGAAAAGCTCAGGTCAATAGTGATACCGCGTTCTTTCTCTTCTTTAAGTGTATCTCCCTCAAATCCGTTCATGGCTTTGATAATGGAAGTTTTCCCATGGTCAATGTGACCACAGGTACCTATGATGTAGCTAGACATTTGATACTCTCGCTAAGATATTGTATATCGTTTATATCAATCGTTCTGAAATCAAGCAGAAATTTTTCATTTTCAATACGTCCGATGATATTTTTTTCTCTAAAAAGCTTCTGTATTTTATTTGGCGAATAATTTTTCAAGGCAATGGTCACTGCGATACTTGGTATCTTTTTATTGGGAGTAGAACCACCGCCTATGAGTGTAGTAGTCTCTATAATTTCACATGTTACAAGGTCTTTGATCTCATCTGTTAAAACTTGTGCATTTTTTTTGAGTGTATCGACATCTTTAAAAAGCATACCCAGTGTAGGAAGGTTTTCATACCTGTTCAAAAGCATAGATTGGATGTCCTGCGTTAAGATGGAGAGTGTCAGTTTATCCACTCTTAGCATACGCAATAGCTGGTTCTTTTTGAGTTTGGCTATGAGCTCTTTTTTGCCGACAATGATCCCTGCCTGCACAGAGCCAAAAAGTTTGTCTCCTGAAAAGGAGAGTAAAGAGGGGTCATCTTTCATAATTTCATGAAGAGAAGGTTCAGAGTGGGAAAGTCCGTAAGGCAGGTCAACCAAATGTCCGCTTCCAAGGTCAAAATAATCTATGAGACCTTTCTCTTTTGCAAGTTTGGCGATCTCCTTGAATGCTACTTCAGAAGTAAAACCTTCAATGCTGTAGTTTGATTTGTGGACTTTCATCAGCATTTTAGTTCTCTCAGTGATGTTCTCTTCATAATCACATAAATGTGTTTTGTTGGTTGCCCCCACTTCTACAAGTTTGGCTCCGGAATTTTTCATTACTTCAGGAATGCGAAAACTCCCACCTATCTCTACCAGTTCTCCACGGCTGACTATGACCTCTTTTCTTTTTGCAAAAGTATTTAAAATTAAAAAGACAGCAGATGCATTGTTATTAACCACCAATACATCTTCACAATCCAGGAGTTTGGTAAAAAGTTTGGAAAGGTGTGAATACCGTTCCCCTCTTTTTCCTTTGTCAAGATCGTACTCAAGGTTGTTGTACGAGGTAGCAATTTCTTTTGCCTTGTCAAAACTCTCAGGGTTGATGAGACTTCTGCCCAGATTGGTATGCACTATGACACCAGTGGCATTGATAACTTTTTGCAGTGATGGGGTCATGATATCATTGTATTTTACTAAGATGTTTTGACGTAGTTTATCTTCATTGACAGAGTGTACTTTAGCACTTAGTAACTCTGCCCGAAGTAAGTCAAAACTTTCACGAATAAGAGGCATAATTATGGGTTTAGACAGGTTTTCAAAGTCTGAATGTTCTATGAATTTGTCAACTTTTGGGATAGCTTTAAGCAGGTGGTTTTTTAACATTTATTTTCCTATGTATTACGTCATCCTGACGTAGGTTTTATGTTTTTTCTCAAACAAGTTTGAAGTTCCAGGAATCCGAAACTTGTTTCGGAAAAAATATAAGTTAATGCTTACTTATGGCGAGAGGAAGTAGGAATCGAACCTACCGAGGCGTTTTCACAAAAACCTCCGATCAGGGTTGAAACCTGCGGTGTCCACCAGGATCACATCTCCTCCAGAGGGGAGAAGTATAGCATTTTTTATATAGGATTGTAGGTCGGGGTACCCTTACCCCGACATTAATTTGCATGAGATAAAATTTTATGTTGTGTATTAAATTTGGAAGTCGGGGTAAGGGTACCCCGACCTACGCGTTAGAATACGATGATGTCTTTCTCACCTTTTGCTTCTACTCTTCCAATAATCGTCGCATAACCGTAACAGAGTTCTTCTACTCTCTTGATATACTCTCTGGCATCTTTTTCATCCATGGCTATGAGCAGTCCTCCTGAAGTTTGGGCATCAGAAAGGATGAGTTTACTGTTGATAGCATTTCCTACAAAAGAGACCTTGTCTTCTATATGTTTCATATTACGTTTGCTTCCGCCCGGTACAGTATCCAGCTCTGCCATTTTCAGGGCATCCGGGAGTATGGGCAGGGTTGAAGCGTCAATATGCAGAGAGATATCCGGGTTTATACACTCCAGACCATGTCCCAACAGACCAAACCCTGTCACATCAGTACAGGCAGACACATCGTACTCACGCATAATGAGAGAGGGCATATAGTTCAGTGTCTGCATCACTTTTGCTGCCTCTTCGGTAGAACTTTCAGAGAGCAGGTCTCTTTTAATGGCAGTAGATAAAATACCTGTACCAAGCGGCTTGGTCAAAATGAGTACATGACCGATTTTGGCTGTATTGTTTCTGGAGATTTTGTCAGGGTGGATCAATCCTGTGACTGAAAGTCCGTAATACATCTCCGGGGACTCGATAGTATGTCCACCCATAAGGACACCACCGCATTCACGGATCTTTTCATTACCGCCTTGCAGTATTTCAGCCAATGCATCTACCGGCAGGTTCACTTTGTCAAAGCCGACAATGTTCAGTGCTGTTTTGACATCTGCACCCATAGCAAAGACATCAGACAGGGCATTCGCCGCAGCGATCTTGCCGTAAACATAGGGATCATCCACCACAGGAGTGATAAAGTCAAGTGTCTGCACAATAGCTTGCGTATCATTAATTTGATACACGGATGCATCTTCACTGTTTTCAAATCCTACAAGCAAGTTTTCACTCTCTGTATTGAGCCCGCAAAGCGTATGTTTTAGATCCCCCGGACCCATTTTTGCGGCACAACCAGCTGCTTGAACGAATTTTGTTAATTTATATTCGTTATTCACATCTACCTCAACAAAGTTCTAGAACTTTATGAATAATCCAGGTACTCATAATGGGTTCTATTATATTTGAATCTATTTTACCTCCTTTTCTATTAAGGGGACATCTAAAATAAAGAGAAAGTAACCTAATTAGGAGTATAATTCTCCTCTTTATTTAAATTTTATGTTAATTTAAGAAAAACTGCGTAATATGCAGTAATCTAATTAGGACTAAATTAGTCTTATTAAAAATGAAACTCGTTCTCAAAGGATTTATATGAATGTCTATTTAGACAATAATGCAACAACAATTGTTGACCCACAGGTTTTTGCAGAGATGGAACCCTATTTTGTACAAAAGTATGGAAACCCAAACTCACTGCACGCATTTGCTTCTGACACCCACCCCGGTATCAAAGTAGGTATGGAAAAAATTTATGCAGGGATCAATGCACACAGAGAAGACTCTGTAGTCATCACTTCATGTGCAACAGAGAGCAACAACTGGGTACTTAAAAGTATCTATTTCGAGTATATCCTTACAGGTAAAAAAAACCATATCATGATCTCTGAAGTAGAACATCCTTCTATCATTGCAACGGCAAAGTTCCTTGAGAGTATGGGTTGTAGAGTGACTTATCTTCCTATCAACCATGAAGGTATTATTGATGTCCAAACAGTAAGAGATAATATTACAGATAAAACTGCACTGGTTTCCGTTATGTGGGCGAACAATGAAACAGGTGCTATTTTCCCTGTAGAAGAGATCGGTGAGATCTGTGCTGAAAAAGGTGTACTTTTTCATACAGATGCCGTACAAGCCATAGGTAAACTGCCCGTAAATGTACAGTTGTTCAATGTCGATTACCTTACATTTTCTGCACACAAATTCCATGGTCCAAAAGGTGTCGGTGCACTCTTCATGAAAAAAGGCAAAGAGTTAATGCCTCTGCTTCACGGTGGTTCACAAATGAACGGATACCGTTCAGGTACACTCAATGTTGCAGGTATTGTAGGTATGGGTAAAGCCATCGAAGCAGCAGTTGATGCACTTGACTTTGAGATGACAGAAATTAGAGAGATGAGAGATGATTTTGAAGATGAACTCCTTAAAATAGAAGATACGTTTGTTGTCACACCAAGAAATAAAAGAACACCAAATACCATCCTCATTTCATTTAGAGGTATTGAAGGTGAATCTATGTTATGGGACTTGAACCGTGCAGGTATCGGTGCGAGTACAGGTTCTGCCTGTGCATCTGAAGACTTGGAAGCAAACTCAGTCATGGAAGCCATTGGAGCAGCAGAAGACTTGGCACACACAGCCATTCGTTTTTCACTGAGCAGATATACTACAGAAGAAGAGTTGGAATATACACTTAAAGTGGTACAAGCAGCAGTAATAAGACTTAGAGGTATTTCAAGTTCATACGCATACGCACCAGAAGGTCATGAATCAGGACTGGATAGTCATCATCATTAAGCCCGGTAGGGTCGGTTTACCGACCTTTCATACATTTTAATTTAAATAATGGTCGATAAATCGACCCTACGAATAGCACGTTTTATAAAGGATACACAATGGGAATAGATAGTTTAATAGGCGGTACCATCTGGGATGAGTACAGCAATAAAGTAACAGATTTAATGAACAACCCTCAAAACATGGGTGAGATCACACAAGAGCAAGCTGACGAAATGGGTGCAAAACTCATCGTGGCTGACTTTGGTGCAGAAAGTTGTGGAGATGCAGTAAGACTTTACTGGGCAGTTGATCCTAAAAATGACGCAATACTTCTTTCAAAATTTAAAAGTTTTGGTTGTGGTACAGCGATCGCATCTTCAGACACTATGGCTGAACTTTGTAAAGGCAAAACCGTTGATGAAGCGGTAAAGATCACCAACATCGATGTTGAAATGGCAATGCGTGACAATCCGGATACTCCGGCAGTTCCACCTCAAAAAATGCACTGTTCTGTTATGGCTTATGATGTTATCAAAAAAGCAGCAGCACAGTATAAAGGTGTTGATATGGAGAGTTTTGAAGAAGAGATCATCGTGTGTGAATGTGCACGTGTAACACTCTCTACCCTTCAGGAAGTGATCCGTCTTAATGATCTTACAACAGTTGAACAGATAGCAGACTACACAAAAGCAGGTGCTTTTTGTAAATCATGTATCCGTCCTGGTGGACATGAAGCCAAAGATATCTATCTTGTGGATCTTCTTGAAGAGTACGAGAAAGAGAAAATGGCATCTGCAGCAACACTTGGCAATGAGGGCGGGTCAGATGTAGATTTTGCAAAAATGACTATTGTTCAGCGTATCAAAGCAGTGGATAAAGTCGTAGATGACAACATTCGTCAAATGCTTATTATGGATGGTGGAGATATGGAAATTCTTGATATTAAAGACAATGGTGAAAATATCGATATCTATATCAGATATCTTGGTGCATGTAACGGGTGTGCCTCTTCAAGTACAGGTACACTCTTTGCGATCGAGAACATTTTAAAAGAAAAACTTGATGCAAATATCAGGGTTCTTCCTATCTAGCCATACATATCATTCCGGATTTGTAGCCCAAAGGTATTTCCTTAACGGGCATCCGGAGTTTATTTTAATTTCATTAAAATATAAAGGAACATCATGGCCAATAAACCTAATTTTTTAACCTCTCTCTTCACTTTTACTTATATAAATAACTCTAACTTGTGTTATACTATTTTCTATAAAAATAAATACAACCCATAGAAGGAGTAGAGAATGGAATTAAAATATGTAGGTGCCAAACCGGCAGTTTCAGCCAGAGGGGTCACATTTGACCAAACTAAACCAGATAGATATACCTTTTTAAATGCTGCAGTTGAGCTTTTGGAAGCATTGAGTTTTGAGCCAACAGAGGATAAAAAGGTATATCTCTACGATACAAGCGAAAAAGAGCGCAGCGGCAAGGAATTGGTTGAGCTGCTTAAAAAACATTGTGCCAATCCCCAGGAAGCTTTTGATTCTCTTCAGGAAAAAACAAATGCATTGATCGAAAAATATACCAATCAGGTCAAAGAGAATGAGAGGCTTTCTACAGATGAGCGCAGAGCATGGCTTGGCAATATTGAGATCATGCGTGATTATTACCTGCAGTATGTTACGAACGAAAGTGCATACCAATGTGCACTCAATGCATTGACAGACAAGATCCATAAGTCACACATAGAAGAAGTAGCATTCCCAATAGGCAGAAACCACGGTCTTGTGATGAGTCATTTGGTCGACGTATTAAGAGATCATAAGCCTCCTTATGATGCTTCAATGAGTATGATAGTAAAAGATGGTGAAACAGTAGGCAGACTGGATATGAATCGATCCAAACCCCTAAACCTCTAAAATATAAAAGAGATATACTGGGGTCTTGAACCTACATCAGTCTTGGCATCCTCAGTGACAGATCCAAAGAGTTCGCTGCGCTGCGTTGTGAAGCGATCTCTTTAGCATAGGGGTGCTCATGTGTACGCTCCCAGCAGGCGAATCTACTAAGAGGGTTCCTATCTTCCAAGATAAGATAATAGGCAATAGAGAGTATCTGTTTGTAGGTATCAGGAAAACAGCGTTTCAGATCATCACGAATACCC
>JAGGRU010000143.1 GCA_021159425.1 Sulfurovum sp. | reverse complement strand
AGTAAGTGCAAACCTTGCAATTACAAGTAACTATGTATGGAGAGGTATGACTCAAACAGCTAATTCACCGGCAGTTCAAGGAGGAATTGATCTTGGATATAATGGTTTTTACCTGGGTGCATGGGGTTCAAATGTTGAATTTGGTGATACTAACAATAATTTAGAAGCAGATTTCTATGCTGGATACAAAACTTCATTTTCCGGTGTTGAAGTTGATCTAGGATATATTCTATATGCTTATCCAAATGACCATGATGCATTGAACTTTGATGAAGCATATATCGGGCTAGGTTATGACTTTGGTATGGTTGGTATTAATGGTAAATATTCATTTGCAGTAAATAGCAATATCGATACTACTGATTACTGGGAAGTAGGTGGTGATATTGAATTACCTATGGAAGTCACGCTTGCAGCATCTTATGGTGATTATGATGAAGTTGGTACAAATTACCTTGTTTCTCTTTCAAAATCATGGGGTAAATTTGAGTTTCTTGTAGCGTACACTGACTTTAGTTCAGATGCAGATTCAATATACGATGAAGACCATTTTATCGGTACTGTTAGTACAAGCTTTTAATCAAACACTCTAAAACACATTGTAGATCTCCCAAACATTTTGAATACATACCTCTCTCCTTTTTGGAGAGTGTTTGGGAATCATTCCACTCTTAAATTCTTCTCATTTTCTTTATATAAAAGCTACAATACAAAAACTTCTCATTATTTATTGATAATCAATGTCAATTTAACATTCTTTAAGTATTAAAAGAGTAAATTACTCCTAGAAAAACTAAATGATAATAGTTTTCATTTTACTTCTAAATAAATATAAGGATTTATAATCCATGAAATCTATAATCGTAGCACTTGCCGGACAACCTAACGTAGGAAAGTCTTCACTTATCAATGCCATCTCAAATGCTAAACTCAGAGTAGGAAACTTTTCAGGAGTGACTGTTGATAAAACAGAAGTGATTTTTAACATTTGTGATGACGTTGCCTGTAAAGATTATGAAGTACATATCATCGATCTTCCCGGTGCCTATTCACTTACAGAATATACGATAGAAGAGAAAGTAACCAAGAGCTTTTTGCAGAGTGATGAGTATGATATTATTGTCAATGTTGTAGACTCTACCAATCTTCAGAGAAACCTGCTTTTTACAACACAACTGCTGGAGACAGGTAAAAAAGTCGTCGTGGCACTCAATATGTGTGATGAAGCCAAAAAAGAAGGCATAGAGATAGATGAAAAACAACTTTCTGCCATTTTAGGTGTACCTTGTATTAAAACCTCTGCTACAACGAAAGAAGGTATAGAAGCCCTCAAAGATGCCATTGTTGAAGTTTTTGAACAAAAAGAGACTACAGCAAAAGTAGTTTACTCGGATCCTATAGAAGAAGAGATTTCACATATCGTTACTTTCATGGAAGAGAAAAAATATAAAAGTACCCTTCCCTACCGTCATCTTGCAGTGAAGCTTTTACAGGAAGATGAAGATGTCTATAAGCAGATGCATGATGAACCCATCTGGATAGAAATGCTTCCTATAGTCAGAGAAGGACTCAATCACCTTTATCTTCATAACAATACAAAAGATCTGGATGAGATCTTTGCAGATGAACACTTTGCATTCGCAAAAGGTGCAAAGATGGAGGTTATGTCGCTTAAGTCTATGAGGGCTAAAAACATGACCCAGAAGATAGACAATCTTTTGATCAACAAGGTATTGGGTATTCCCCTCTTCCTTTTCTTTATGTGGGGACTTTTCCAGCTTACTTTTGAGTTGGGTTCTCTACCTATGGATTACATTGATGCTTCCTTCTCCTGGCTTGGTGATCAAGCAAAAGTTCTGCTTGGTGATGGAGAATTGGGTTCACTTGTAGCAGATGGGATGATCGCCGGTGTGGGTGCTGTTGTCATGTTCCTGCCAAATATCATTATTCTTTTTCTTGGTATTGCTCTACTTGAAACAACCGGGTACATGTCTCGTGTGGCTTTTTTACTGGATGGCTTTTTCCACAAGTTTGGACTTCACGGGAAAAGTTTCATCCCGCTTGTAACCGGTTTTGGATGTTCTGTACCAGCTTATATGGCGGCAAGAACACTCAAGAATGAAAAAGACAGACTCATTACACTTTTCATCATAGGCTTTATGTCTTGTGGTGCCAGACTGCCTATCTATGTACTTTTTGCAGGTGCATTCTTTGCCGAAGAGCAAGCAGGAAACATCTTGTTTATTATTTATATTTCAGGGGCATTGTTGGGTCTGCTTATGGCAAAAGCACTTAAAATGTTTGTATTTAAAGGAGAGGATGAGCCCTTTGTAATGGAGATGCCAAAATATCGTATGCCATCACTTAAACTCATTTGGCACACAGTTTACGGTCAGGCTAAATCATACTTGAATAAAGCCGGTACTTTTATTTTGGCAGCATCTATTCTTATCTGGTTTGCAAGTAACTACCCTAAAAACCATGAACTCGAAGCACAATATCAAGTGAAGATCGAACAAACTGTCAATGAAGATGCAAAAAGTCAATTGAGCAATGAACTTTCACTAAAAATGCTTGAACAAAGTTATTTAGGAAAGATAGGACATGCTTCTGAACCATTCTTTGCGCCGCTTGGTATGGACTGGAGAATGTCTGTAGCCCTGGAAGCAGGACTTGCAGCGAAGGAAGTGGTTGTTTCAACACTGGGTGTACTCTATTCACTTGGTGATGAAGTAAATGAGGGAAGTGATGGACTCATCGCACAGATCAAGGCAAATATTCCTTTTGCCTCTGCCATAGCATTTATTGTATTTGTTATGATCTACCTGCCTTGTCTTGCAGCTTCCATGGTCTTTACCAAAGAAGCCGGAGGATGGAAATATCTTGTGTATCTTTTCTTTATGACAACTGCAAGTGCATGGATATTGAGTTTTGTTGCCTATAGAATAACATTAATGATTACATAAGGATGAAGATATGAATTTAGTAGAATTGAGCAAAGGTGACAGAGGTGAGATCATAAAGATCAATGCAGATAAAGCATTAAGAGATCGTTTCAGCTCTTTTGGTGTTATGCGTGGAGAAGAGTTTCTTGTAAAAGGTTGCTCTTTAGCAAAACAGACCATGGAGATAGAAGTGGGGTCAACCCTTATTGGACTTAGAGCAGATGAAGCAGATAAAATAGAAGTAGAGAAACTGTAGGTTTAGGAAGAGAAAATGAATAAAATATTATTAAGCACAACCATACTAATGATAATGAGTATTGGTATTCAAGCAGAAAATATTAATATAGCTGAAGATACTAATACAACAGAAAATATAAGTTCACCCGTAAAAATAAAAACTGTCAGGGGTGTCTTGGGCGGATATGATCCTATGGAACATGGCAAAGGTCAACTCAGAGCAGGATATATCACATTTTCTGAAGATGGTGCATCACGTACAAATGCCTATGCACTTGGAGGACACTTTCACATTAACACTAAAAGCTGGAATGGATTCATGGTCGGTGCTGAAGTATTTACAGTACTTAATCTTGGAGTTAATCAAGATCCTATTCATGTTCATGGTGATCTTTTTAATGAAAATGGAAAAAGTTTCATCCTTATATCTCAGGCATATTTAGATGGAAAATGGGGGAATACTGAAATTAAACTTGGTAGACAAATACTAGATACTCCACATGCTGACAGTGATGACATTAGAATGATGCCAAACTATTTTGAAGCTTATACTATTACAAATACAGATATAGATGATCTGACTCTCACAGCAGGACTCATAAAGAAAATGGCAGGTTGGGAAAATGCTGTGAACAGTGCTGAATTTGTCAATGTTAATGAGACACTGGGAACTGTAAATGATACGGATGGTATCTACTACGCATCTGCTTCATATGAAGGGATCAAAGACCTTTCTCTCAATCTCTGGTATTACAATTACAATGATATTGCAAATGTGATCTATGCAGAAGCCGGATACAGCTATAGTTTTGCAAAAGAGACAACTTTGACACTGGGTCTGCAGTATGACAGCAGTAAAGAAACCGGAGTAGCACTCTTGGGAAAACAGAATGCCAATACTTTTGGTGTAAGTATGGAGCTTGCCTCAGAAGAAATAGGTGTACATATTCTTGCAGCATATAACCAGGATAACGGTGAAACCGGTGCTATGGGTTTGAGTCTTGGAGGAGGTGCTTTTTTTACCTCTATGGAAGATCAGACACTTGATGCCATTGGTGCTCCAGGAAGCGCATGGGTAATCGGTGCAGGATTTCATTTTGAAGCGATCGGCATTGAGGGCTTAAATGCCGGTATTGTCTACGGAAACTTTAAAGCTGATGATGCCTCTTTGTATGAATCAAACGAAATAGATGCAGTCATTGACTATAACTTCAATGATAAAGTCTCCGTAACTGCAGCTTTTGCTTCTGTGGACTTTAAAGTAGCAGGTATGGAAGATTATGATCAGTTCAGAATGATCGCAAATTATAATTTTTAGATATATTAAACTATTTTAGATATACTCACTAAATCTTAACGAGGCTGATATTTTGAATATAAAATTGATAAAATTATTTCTATTGTTATCACTGTTTTTCAATATTGCCCATGCCTCTGTCATTGCTATGGAAGATGACTGTCATCATAATACCGTAGCTGAATATCTGATGGAAGAAAATATCGCTGATGAGTGCGGTGATCTCTGTGATATGGATCATCTCTTTCATTTTATAGCTATCCTCAATACGCCTGACCTGACCTTTGATACTTTAGCATATAAGGCACAGCCTGCACAAAAGACAACACTCTATCATCCCCCTTTTAAAGAAAATACTACCAAACCTCCTATTGTTTAATATTTCTACCACACCATAGTTCTCCACTGAACATACATACATATAAATATATAGGAAATAAACCATGACAAAAATTATCATGCTTTTTTTCACTTTCTCACTCACTCTTTTTGGAATGAGTTATGCAAAGTTTAAAGAACATACATTAAAACATTCAAAAATACTACAAAGCCAGCAACTCTCTTTGCAAGTCACACAGCAAGAGAACAACATACTTTTAAGAACAGCAAACCCTACTCTCAACCTTGAAGCATCAAGATTTGATGAAGACATTGGCAATAACAGCTTTGGCTACACAGTCTCTGCTTCCCAAACCATTCGTACCGGGTCTTATATGAATGGTATACAAAATAAAACCCATGCTTCTACCCTGCTTCGTAAAGCATTTGTTAGACAAGGAAAAGTCGGATATATAAAAGCACTTGAAGGTTTATATACAGATTATGTCTATCAAAACAAAATGTTATCCCTGTTACAACAAGAGTATAAACTCTCAAACAAAGTAACAAATATGGTTAAAGAGCGTTTTAAAAATGGTTCAGACAATAAAGTATCTTATCTGCAGGCAAAAACAGAGACACTTGCACTTAAAACACAAATGTATACCGTCAAGCAGCAGGTCAGTACTCTCTACTATCAACTTTTGACAATAGCTGGTTTTAGAAAGAACGTCTCTCTGGATAAAAGATTTATTTACTCTGTTTCACCCAAAACAAAAAACTCTTCAAAATTGAGTCCACAGCAACAGATACTTCAGGCTAAAGAAAAACTCTATCAAAGTGATCTAAGTATGAACCAAAGCTCTTTTCAGAATTATGATGTTTATGCAGGAATGGAGAAAGAACCTGATCAGTCTATTTTGAGACTTGGGGTGAATATTCCTTTGTCTATTCATAATGACAGAAGTGAAGAGAGGATGTTGGCAAAGTTACAAGGTCAACAGACAAAACTGGACAATGAACAACTCTCTTTAAATCTACACTCACAAAAACAGATGTTAAAAGCATCCATTAGAGAACTTTCAGCTCAATATAATGCACTAAAGACTCTGCAAAAAGAACAACAGGAACTCACTTCTCTTCTTCAGGAAGGATACAAAATAGCAAAAGGTTCACTTTTTGAAATGATGTCAGCAAAAAACAAACTCATTCAAACAAGAAAAGCCCTGCTTCAAACACAAAAAATGATCAATCATCAAAAAATAGCATTACGTTTTTTACAAGGAGACTACAATGATTAAAACTTTACTTTTACTACTACCCATATTCGGATTTTCAAATAATATCATACTTGAACATGCACAAATAAAACCTTTGGGAAAAGTCATCCAGACCAATGCACAGATCACACAACTCTCCGACCAGAAACAAGAGGTGGTCTCCAGACTTTCAGGGCATGTTGAAAAGTATTTTGTCAAAGCTGGGAGAAAAGTAAAAGAAGGTGACAAAGTTGCCCTTATAGAGTCATTGGAACTCTCTAAAATGTCTGCTGAATATCTTTCACTTTTGGAGCAGCTAAAAGCAGCTAAAACACAGTTAAGTACATCAGAAAAACTTTATAGAAAAGGTTTGAACTCAAAAAATGAACTCAATAGCTATATTATTGCAAAACAGGAGATAGCTGCCAAAAAAAATGCACTGGCTTCACAACTAAGCTCCTTAGGCATCAAAACAGCCGATCTTAAAGCTACAACAGATCAATTTATGCTCTATGCACATGCAGATGGTGTGGTAGGTAAGATCCTGGTACCCCTTCATTCCAATGTAGATGCACAAACATCTCTGATGACCCTGGTCAATCAAAGCGGCTACTATGCGCTTGCCTATCTCAGCTTGGATGATGCTATGAAAGTAACTCAAAAAACCACAGGATATGTCACCGTAGCCGGAGAAAAATATGCTGCACATTTTGTGCAACTGCTCCCTACCATAGATGAAGAGACACAGCGTGCCAAAGTTCTGTTTCAGATAGAAGACTCTCCTAAAAACCTACTCCTGGGAACCTACACGGAGATGGAAATTTCATTTGAACCCTCTGCAAATGTTTTAATGGTAAAAAAGAGTGCGTTAACACTTTTTCAAGGGGAATGGGTTGTTTTTATTGAAGCACATCATGACGGACATGAAGAAAAAGCAGAACATGAGAATGAAGCGCAGGAAGAACATGAGGATCATGACCACGATGCCCATGAAGATAAACATGATGCACACAGTGATCATGAGGAACATGAAGAAGAGGAATCTCCCTACATAGCCAAAGTGGTGAAGATTCTTGCCTATACAGGTGACTATGTAGCCATTGAAGGCATTGACACAGAAGATGAATATGTCTCTGAAGGTGTCTATTTTGTAAAATCCATGCTGCTCAAGTCTTCCCTTGGCGGGCATGGGCACTAGGAGTACATTATGAAAAGATTTTTTGAAATACTGATACAGTATAAATTTCTCATACTTGCACTCTTCATCGCTATTTCAGGCTTTGGCTACAAAGCTTACAAGAACATCCCCGTAGATGCTTTTCCTGACATCACACCCAAACAGGTGGTCATCTATACAGAGAGTGTAGGAAACTCGGCAGAAGACATTGAAAAGCTCATCACTTACCCCATTGAGTCAGCAATGTCCGGTTTGCCGGGAGTAAAGATGATACTCTCAAACTCCATGTTCGGTCTCTCTTATGTCTCCATATTTTTTGAAGATGATCTCGATACTTATCTTTTACGCCAACTGGTCACGGAAAGACTGAATACCATTGACATTCCCAAAGGATGGGGCGCACCGGTCATGGGTCCCAATACTACCGGTCTGGGTCAAGTACTTTGGTATGCCCTGAAAGACAAAGAGGGGAAATATACACCAAGCCAACTCAGAGAGATGCATCAATATGCCGTCACCCCACTGCTTAAATCTGTAGATGGTGTGGAAGAGGTCATCTCCTGGGGTGGGTTTGAGAAGCAGTATGAAGTTCTCATAGACCCCAAACGCCTTCAAGCAGTAGATGTAACGTACAATGAAGTCATTGAAGCACTGGAAAAGAGTAACCAGTCCGTAGGTGGACAATATCTGGAATTCAACAGGGAACAGTACCTCATCCGTGGTGCAGGACTCTATGGGACTATGGATGACATACGCAACACAGTCATTCGCAGCAAAAAAGCAAAAACCGTTACCATTAAAGATGTTGCCACAGTACAGGAAGGCAAAGCACCACGTTTTGGTGCTGTCAGCGTAGATGGTAAAGAGAGAGTCTTTGGTATGGTTCTGCAACGTTCAGGCACCAATGCAGCAAAAGTGGTAGAGTCTATTAAAGCCAAAATGCCTTTGGTGAACGCCGCACTCCCAAAAGGAGTAAGTCTGGATGTGATATACGACAGAACAGAGATCACACATAAAGCAGTCTCTACCATGACCTCTGCACTTTTGACAGGTTCCATACTGGTTGCCATTATTCTCTTTTTATTTTTATTTGAATTGCGTTCAGCCTTTATTGTGATCATCTCCCTTCCTATCTCTCTGTTGATCGCATTTTTAATGATGCAGGAGTACGGTATTTCTGCAAATCTCATGTCTCTTTCCGGTCTTGCCATTGCCATAGGGATGATCGTGGATGGTACCATTGTCGTGGTGGAAAACAGCTTCAGACTCCTGCATGATAACCCAAAAGCTTCAAGGGCTGAGATCATAGCAGAAGCAACAGCAGAAGTTGCCAAACCTGTACTTTTTGCTTTGCTTATCATTGCTACGGTATTCATCCCTCTTTTGAGTCTGGAAGGGTTGGCAGGGAAACTCTACACTCCTATGGCACTGGACATTGTTTTTGTTATGTTAGGCTCACTGGCAGTTGCCCTGCTTCTCGTACCCGTACTCTCGTATATGCTCTTAAGAGAAGGTAAACATGCAAACTCTCCACTCATGAGAGCCATTAAGGCTTTTTATACACCTCTGCTTGTCTTTTCTTTAGAACATGCCAAAAAGCTGGTACTTGTTACATTCTTTATCTTCTTTATACTTGCAGGTCTACTCTCACAGCAAGGTAGAGAGTTCATGCCCACACTCAATGAAGAGTCCATTATGTACCGGGTCATTGCTATCCCGGGAACTGCCCTGACACAAAGTGTTGAGAATGCGCAAGCCATAGAGAAGTACATCCTTGAAAAGTACTCAAATGACGTACTCTCCGTACTGAGCATGATGGGAAGAAGTGAAAAAGGGGAAACTGCACAGGCAAACTACATGGAAGTGCTTTTAACCCTCAACCCGGAACTCAAAGAGATAGAAGCATTGGGTAAAAAAATGACCAGAGACTTAAAAGAAAAGTTCAACTACTTACAATTTGTCCCTACACAACCTATTGCCATGCGTATAGAAGAGTTACTTGAGGGTGTCTCTGCGGAACTTGCAGTTAAAATTTATGGAGAAGACCAAAAAGTCATGGGAGGCATCGCTGCACAGATAGCCGAAACACTCAACGACATAAAAGGACTTGACCATGCAGAAGTAGAGACGCAGTTAGGTCAGGCACAAATTAACATTAAACCTGACTACCTGGCACTTTCACGTTACGGATTGTCAGTCGCAGAGGTCATGCAAGTCATTCGTTACGGCATTGGTGAAGAAGCAGTCACACAAAAGATCGAAGGGGTGAAACGTTTTGCTATTGTAGCCAAACTAAAACATGCCAAACAAGATATAAATGCACTAAAAAATCTTTTACTCCGTTCTCAAAGTGGGAAAATAGTCACTTTGCAGGAAGTATGTAACATCACCGTTGTGCAGGGACCGGCATTCATCAAACGTGAAGACTTAAGCCGTTATATGGTTCTTTCCATTGAAGTAGAAGATCGTGACATCGCAACCTTTGTGGAAGAAGCCAATGAAAAGATAAAACAAAATGTAGTTATTCCTGACGGTTACTACATCAAGTGGGCAGGTGATTTTAAGAATATGCAAGAAGCCACTGCCACACTAAGTATGATCATACCTATTACACTATTGATCATCTTACTCCTGCTCTACACTGCATTCAACTCATTTAAAAAAGCATTTTTGATCTTACTTGGCGTGCCGCTTGGACTCATTGGTGGTATTGTAGGATTGCTCATCTCAGGTGAGTACCTTTCAGTCTCTGCCATTGTAGGATTCATAGCCATCTTTGCCATCGCCATACTCAACGGGATCGTTCTCGTCTCTTTCATCGATGATCTACGTAAAAAATTCCCGGATATAAAAACCATAGACCTGGTCAAAAATGCAACACTGTTGCGTCTGAGACCTGTGCTTATGACTGCATTTACCACACTGTTTGGTATCTTGCCCCTGTTGTACGCAACAGGTGTCGGATCAGAGATACAGTATCCACTCTCTGTGGTTGTCACAGGAGGGATCATCTCATCTACCATACTTACTCTGTTGGTTCTACCGGGACTTTATGTGTTGTTTTTTAGGAAGAAATAGTAGTTATAGTGTGAGTAAAATACTCACACTATGAAAGATTAATAAAGTCTATCTATCGCTTTTTGCATTTTATTTTTTGCACTATGTAAAAAGAGTGTACTTTTTGCTGAAAGTTTCCCCTCTTCTGACATACTTGTAGCCATGAGACTTTTAACAGAATTGATCAAGCCCTGGGTTTCTCTCATCTCTGAGACTGATTTTTCATGATACTCTGTAAGTTCTTCCTTCTCACCTTCAATGTGTAGTATTCTCTGAAGTTTTCCTTTTTGTTCATTAAACAGTACCTGATACGTTTTGAGTGTTGCAATGGTATCATGAATGTGTGCATCTACTTTGTCCATCTCATCTTTACAAGAACCTTTTTGAGCGGTGTACTCTTCCGCAGCTTCCAATTGTGCTGTTGCATGATTAAGATTTTTACTTGCTTTCATACTCACACGGATCTTGTAGATCAGCCACACAACAAGCAGTGCTGCCAAGATCATGAATAGTCGACCATAGAACATATCACCTTTTAGACCGATCAGTCTACTATACCAAGAGTATATAGGCTCCATAGTGCTTAGCTGAGAAAGATCTATTGTTTTCCCTAACTTTTCACTTGCAACAAAGGCCATTCCGCCAAATGTAACTACTCCCCCCAACAGTGCCATAATAATACCGGTGAATTTACCGCTGGAAACATCTTTAATGTTGATGGGAGCTACATCATCTTTTGGTTCAAAAACAACTACATCTTCTATATTTTTATTTTTCTCTGCCTCATCCTCATCTGAGACGTAACTTAATTGTGTAAGTAACTCTTCACTTGCATCCATACCGTTGGCTTTAAGTTCTTGTACGGCTTTATCATACTCTTTAAGATCATCAGAGAGTAAAAGCTTACATTTTTCCAACTGACCTTCTGCATCTTTAACAATAATTTTAGCTTTTTTAACCAATAGCTTAGAGGCATCATCTTTTTTCATTTTTTTGATCTGGGAATTAAGATCTTCTTCAACCTCTTCTACTTCTTCAGAAATCTCTTCTTTTGTTTCATCAACTTCTTCCTTGATAGTCTCTTCTGCTTCAGCTAGCTCTTCTTTAACCTCTTCAGCAGTATCTTCAACTTTATCTGTAACATTCTCTATAACCTCTTCAGTTTTCTCTTCAAGATTTTCCATAACTTCATTCTGTTCTTTCATTTTGCATCCTTTAAAAGTAAGTTCATTTTATTATTTTAGCAAAATATTATAAATAAACTTTAATCTACATCAATTTTTTACAACTCTTAGCTATAATTTGATACTTTTACTATTAGGAATTTTATGGGCATTTTAGTTGCATTATTGGTTTTATCGGTACTTATCTTTTTTCATGAACTGGGACACTTCACGGCAGCACGTTTTTTTGGTGTGCAGGTAGATGTATTCAGCATAGGTTTTGGGAAAAAACTCTACTCAAAAATGATAGGTAAAACAGAGTGGAGCATCTCTGCTATTCCACTTGGAGGATATGTGAAGATGAAAGGTCAGGATGACTCTGATCCTACAAAAGTGAGCTATGATGATGACAGTTATACTACAAAAAAGCCTTGGCAGCGTATTATCATTTTGCTTGCCGGTCCATTTGCCAACTTTTTAATGGCATTTATGCTTTATTTGGCTATTTCATACATGGGTGTACCAAAACTCTTGGCTTATGTAGACACAGTAAGCAAAGACTCTCCTGCATACCAGGCAGGTGTACAAAAAGAAGATAAAATTCTCCAGATCAATGGTCAAAATGTACTGTATTGGGAAAATGTCGGGAAGCAGATCAATGCAAGTAGCGGTGATGTTACACTGATAGTAGAACGAAACAATACTTTGCTAACACTGCAGCTACAGCCAAAAGTCATTGATGATCAAAATATGTTTGGTGAAAAGATCACAAGACGTATCATCGGTATTACACCATTGCCCAAGCAGACGACGGTTCATTACGGTTTCATAGATGGCTTTACCTATGCCTGGGATGAGACAGTTAAAGCAAGTACACTCATATTTCAATCTGTACAGAAACTTATTACCGGAGTGGTAAGCACCGATAAACTTGGAGGGATCATCACGATCGTAGATGTCACAGCAGAAGCAAGTTCAGCCGGTATTTTGGCACTCTTCTTCTTTACTGCACTCATTTCAGTCAACCTGGGAGTACTGAACCTGCTCCCTATTCCGGCACTTGACGGTGGGCATATTATGTTCAATCTTTATGAAATGTTACGGGGTAAAGCACCAAGTGACAGTGCCATGTATTACATTACACTCGTAGGTTGGGCAATGCTGCTTTCTCTTATGATGTTAGGACTGTATAATGATGTCAATAGACTTTGGGGATAATGTATTGCATGGTCGGTAAACCGACCCTACGTGAAAAAACGATAAAATATTACAAAATAAACCATTAGGATGGAACATGGTATTGGATAAAGAACAGTTACGGGCAAATTTAGATGAAGTCATCTGGAACATTGAAGAGGCACGGATCACAGTAAGTGAACATCATATTGTTAAATTGGTCACAGTGGCTAAATACACTGAAATTGAAAACATTCAAACACTCTATGAACTGGGACAGAGAGCCTTTGGTGAAAACCAGGTTCAACAACTGAAAGAACGTATGACCCAACTTGAAGAACTTCCTCTTGAATGGCATATGATCGGTTCACTTCAAAAAAACAAGATCAATAATCTCATAGATCTACGCCCTGCTCTTATGCAAGCTTTGGACAGCTTGGAATTAGCAGAAGAGCTTAACAAAAAATTGGAAGCAAAAAAGTCAAAAATGTCTTGTCTGCTTCAAATTAATGCTGCAAATGAAGAGAGTAAATCAGGTGTATCTGTAGAAAAAGCTTTAGATATTTACCAGGAAATAAATGAGCGTTTTTCAAACATAAACTTAAAAGGTGTCATGACCATTGGTGCCCACACGGAAGAGTCAAAACTGATACAGAAAAGCTTTGAGACAACACACGGTATTTATGAAAAATTAGAAAAAGACGGTGCAACTGTTTGTTCTATGGGAATGAGTTCAGATTATACTTTAGCGATAAAATGTGGTTCAAATCTGGTCAGAGTCGGGTCAACTCTGTTTAAATAATAGAATAAATAGATGTGATTATGGACAATTCAGAGTAAAATTTATGGAGAACATTCAACTGGGAATTCATAATCTAAGCTATGAAGATGTAACCAGCCCCCAACTATTACTCGATGTTATTTACCCGAATATGTATAAGAATTATTACTGGTCTGATGATTTTTCTGCCAAATATTATATTGCACAGGCTAAAGCAGGCTTTATTGCAGTGACAGATATTTATGAAGATGAAGAGTTGCTTCTGCCTGAAATACAATTCTCTTATGCTCTTTTGGATTTTAAAGACTTGCATATAAGTAAAAAACTCAACAAGCTGCTCAATAAAAAATATTTAAAACTGGAAATTTCTCAGAATTTGGATGAAGTAGTAGAAAATATCAACGCTTCACATAAAAACTGCTGGCTAACCCCACGTTATTTGAATATGCTCAAATCAACACAAAATCTAGATGATAATTTTCAAATCATTTCTGTTGCTATAAGGGAGAATGATAGACTTATAGCCGGAGAACTAGGCTATATTATAGGAAAAACATATACCTCTTTGAGTGGCTTTAGCAGCAGAGAAAAAGAATATCACAACTATGGGACTGCCCAACTGGTTTTACTTGCACAGCATCTTGAAGAGAATGGATTTGAATTTTGGAATTTAGGACAGGCATATATGACATACAAACTAGATCTTGGAGCCAAGATCTATGAACGTGAATCTTTTTTAAAACGCTGGTTTGAAGCTACAGGTACTACTTCTTAATACAACGGATAGATAGACCTATGGCACGCATCACCTGTTCATGTTCATAAGTAGATCTGTCATCGTAAGTCAAACTCTTGGATGAATCAAGGCTTGAGCCGGCATCACTTGACCAAAGGTGACCTGCACCTGGGTCTAGATGACCAACTGTCCCATTGATATCTCGATAACCGGCGAAAGGCAAGAGGAGAAAGCTATCTGTTACATTTATATTTTCGTCTGCAAGTTCAGTTAGCGTCGGCACTTTGTATCCTACCGGACAGATAGAGTTCCCGTCAGTTTTGGACCAGTTTGCACTTCTTGTGCTTCCGTTAAGATCTGTTGATGCCCAATCGTTATTCTCAACAATGAATTTATCCCCTGCATTGTCTACATCTGCAGCCTGTGTTGTGTTTGTATCACTGGTTGAATCCTGATGTCCGTCGAAGTTTCTTCCCCACTGGTAGTAATCTCCATAACACGCTATATCTTCCAGGTCATTACAAACCTGTGCGGCACCAAGGTTCCTGTCTAACCATATTCTGGCAGTGTCTGCTGAAGCTACCGGACAGTAATCAAAACCGTTGTGGTTCATACATGGAACATTTCTCACTGTAACGGTAGATGCATTACTGTCTACTGTACCATCATTCACGATCAGCTCTATTATGTAGCTACCCTCTTTGTCACTAGTGAAAGTTGGATCTATGGTTGTATCATCTGTCAATACTGCGGAACTACCGAATGGTTTTCCTGTCATTGTCCAGTTGTAAGTCAAAGGATCATTATCAGCATCATAACTTCCATTGCCATCCAGTACAATAACTGTTCCAGTAGTAGTAACGAGCTGATCTTCTCCCGGATCAGCTACAGGTATTGTATTGTTTGTATCACCTGGATCTGTAATATTGTTATCGTCACCATCATCCGGGTCTGTAATATTGTTATCATCACCATCATCCGGGTCTGTATTGTTGTTATCGTCACCATCATCCGGATCTGTAATATTATCGTCGTCATCAGTATTATTATCATCCTCTGTATCATCTACGACCAAAGTAACATTAGCAATATCACCACCACCTCTTACCTCAAAGTCCAGTACTGAGGCAATTGAACGTTTAGGTAAATACTTATGTAAATCTTTTGACAGATCTCTTGTAGTTGTCTCCCATAAACCTGATTCTGTAATCTCAGGCAATACAAATGGCAGTACATCAGGATGATTCCTATAGTCTCTTGCTCTATATGAGAGATGTGTAACATTTCCATCATCTAATTCAAGCGATACATAGATCAAAAAATCATGATCAAACTTAGCATTCCATCTGATCTTGGTTGCATCTATGTTATTAAGGTATGAGCCGTCCGCCTTGCGAAGAGCAAAACCATTTTGTAGCCCGGTTCCTTTTAAACGGATGATACGATTAGCATTATCC
>JAGGRU010000298.1 GCA_021159425.1 Sulfurovum sp. | reverse complement strand
CAAACACTTTTTTATAAACTTTAGTCAACAAGACTAAACAATCTTAAAATAATTCTTGCAAAAAAACTTGAAATATTTACCAAAATAGACTATAATCCCACAAAATTAATAGATATAAAGGAAAGATAGATGGCAAAACATCAATTTCAAACTGAAATAGGACAACTTTTAAAGCTCATGACACACTCTCTTTATTCAAACAAAGAGATATTTATTAGAGAATTGGTATCAAACTCCTCTGATGCACTCGATAAATTCAATTACCTTTCACTCACCGATGAAAAATTTAAAGAAGACAATTGGTCAGGAAAGATTTCCATTAAATTAGACAAAGAAGATGGATCACTTACCATTGGTGACAATGGTATAGGTATGAATGAAGCAGACCTTATGGATCAACTCGGGACCATTGCAAAGTCCGGTACAAAAGCCTTCATGGAAAATCTTACCGGAGATGCAAAAAAAGATTCAAATCTTATTGGTCAGTTCGGAGTAGGGTTTTACTCTGTATTCATGGTGGCAGAACAAGTAGATGTCATTTCTAAAAAAGCGGGTGAAGAGCAGGCGTATATGTTCAGTACTGATGGTTCAGGAGAATATGAAGTCAAACCTGTGACCAAAGAAGAACATGGGACTGTCGTTTACATCAAATTAAAAGAGGATGAAAAAGAGTTTTTGGATAAGTGGAAAACACAGGAGGTTGTGAAGAAGTATTCCAACCATATTGCGTACCCTATTATGCTTAACTGGTCTGAAGATGAGACAACAGGTGAGGGTGATGATGCAGTTACTAAAAAAGTAAACAGATCAGAGCAGATCAATGCTGCTACCGCACTTTGGACACTCTCAAAGTCTGAACTCAAAGCAGAAGACTATAATGAATTCTATAAAACAATGTCTCACGGTGATGATGAACCATTGACTTATTTGCATAACAGAGTAGAAGGCTCACAAGAGTTTACAACACTTTTTTATATTCCTAAAACGGCACCAATGGATATGTACAGAGCAGATTATTCACCGGGGGTGAAACTTTATGTTAAGCGTGTATTTATCACAGATGATGACAAAGAGCTGCTACCATCGTATTTACGCTTTGTGAAAGGTATTATAGATTCTGAAGACTTACCGCTTAATGTCTCTCGTGAATTGCTTCAGGAAAACAGAATTTTGGCGAATATCAAACAAAATTCAGTCAAGAAAATACTTGGAGCGATCAAAAAACTTAGCGGTGAAGATGCAGAGACTTTTACTGCCCAGTATAACAAGGTCATCAAAGAAGGTATCTATATAGATCATACGAATAAAGAGATACTGCTTGATATTGTGAAGTACAAAAGTTCTACAGAAGATGGACTTGTATCGTTTGAAGATTATATAAGCCGTGGAGACTCTGAGAAGAAAGAGATCTATTACATCACAGGTGAAGATGAGAAAGTACTTAGAAATTCACCACTGCTTGAAGCGTATAATAAAGCGAATATTGAAGTGCTGATCATGGATGATAAAGAGGTAGACAGCATTGTTTCACCTATGATAGGCAGCTATAAAGAGTGGAGTCTGAAAGATATTACAACTGTTGATGCACCAGACTCTAAGACAGAAGAAGAGAAAGAAGAAGTAGCTAAAGAGTTTAAATCTTTGACTGATAAAATTAAAGAGGTTTTAGGTGAAGAGGTAAAAGAGGTGAAGACTTCTACGAGACTGACTTCAAGTCCCTCATGTGTACTTAAAGATAGCTCTGACCCTATGGCGGGAATGGCAGCGATGTTTGCCCAAATGGGACAGGAAGTACCGGAAACTCCTCTTATTTTAGAAATAAATCCAGACCATGAGATGATCAAGAAGCTTGATGGGTTAAGTGATGAGAGTCTTTTTGCTGATATTGCATGGATACTTTTGGATTCCGCAAAACTTTCTGAAGGTTTAGAACCTAAAGATAAAGGTGCATTTGCACAGAGAGTGGCATCTTTGGCTACAAAAGCAATATAAATATAAATGCGTAGGGTCGGTTTACCGACCTTATGTAACATGCAATATTATTGGTCGGTAAACCGACCCTACATTTAATCTTCTCATGTTATAATCTTCATAATATCAACCCATAGGATTCTCTTTGAAAACACAAATGTCTCCACAAAAAAAAGCAACGATTGTCTCTTCTTCTGTTGCAATGGTACTCCTTATTGTTAAGCTTTTTATTGGTATCGCCTCCGGTTCCGTGGCTGTACTCGCTTCTGCCATAGATTCACTACTCGATATGGCAGTCTCTATCTTTAACTTCTTTGCGATCAAAAAATCTGAAGAACATCCTGATGAAGAGTATCAGTATGGTAAAGGAAAGATACAGGCGATCGCTGCGGTCATAGAAGGTACGGTGATCACTATTTCGGGTATTTATATTATTTATGTGGCACTTAAAAAACTGGATGAAGGTACAGTCACTACTTTGCTTACCCCTTCTATTTTTGCTATGATCTTTTCTATTATTGTGACGTATTTCTTGGTGAGATATTTACTTAAAGTAGCAGAAGTGACAGATAATATTGTCATTAAAGCAGATGCCTTGCATTATAAAACAGACCTTTGGTCTAATGCCGCTGTATTGGTTGCTTTGGGACTTGTCTCTTTTACAGGACTGGACAGTATAGATGCAATATTTGGTTTAGGTATAGGAGTATATATTATCTACTCTGCCTATGAGATCATTGTGGAAGGGATTGAGATCCTTCTTGATAAATCTTTAGAGGGGGATATGGTAGCAAAAATAGGAGAGATCATCTCTAATCATCCTGAAGTTACGAGTTACCACTGGCTTAAAACACGTACGGACGGTACGACGAACTTTGTCGAATTTCATATGGTATTGCGTCCCAATATGCTTTTGCTTGAAGCACATCGTATAGCAGATGAGGTAGAAGACAAAATAATGGCTCTGGAGAAGAGGAAACGATGGATCATTACTCCTCATTTTGATCCTTATGATGATGAAGATATGAATGATGCACTGTTGCATGGAAGAACCCCGGTAGAAGTAAATAAGGAAAATTAATGTCAAGAGCCATCTACCTTCTGTCTCCTACAGCTAAAGAAGGAACGATAGCACTGCCTATGATAGATTTTTCTATTACGGCTGAGTCGATAGATCTTTCTCGAAGTGATACGTTAATATTCACTTCCAAACAAGCTGTAGTGACGGCTGATAAGATAGATACTTCATGGAAAAACTACCCCTGCATAGCGATAGGTCCGGCGACTAAAAAACAGATAGAAGATCTTGGAGGTGAGGTTATTTACTTTCCTAAATCATTTTACGGTGAAACATTAAGTGCAGATATAGCAGCATTTTTCAGAGATAAAAAATTGCTATACCTACGTCCCAAAGAAATCTCTTTTGACTCTAAAGCCTTTTTGGAAAAAGAGGGGATAGTACTTCAGGAACAGATCATATATGAAACATCCTGTATTAAATATACTTTGGAAAAGAAACCTTTAAAAGGCTCTATCATCATTTTTACTTCCCCTTCAACCATCCATTGTTTTTTAAAGAATTTTGATTGGGATGAGAGCTATACGGCTGTGGTAATAGGTAAAGCTACCAAAGTACACCTGCCTGAGAATGCCAATTATGTAGTAGCAGATGAACCGATGATAGCATCTTGTATTGAAAAAGCGAAAGAGATTAAAAATTATTGATATATTATTCACTTCTAACTCCAAATAGGCTATAATAATTCTAACCTAAGTGGTTCGATGACTGTATATGGGGTTCAACATTAATTTTGGTGGGACATGTAGTCTTTTGGTGTGTGGACATTTTCGTTTGAGTATGGTTAGCCATACGAGGAATTGCCCCCTAAAGAGAGACTCTCTCCTGCATCTGTTAGCTTTTAGAGCCGACTTTTAAACAGAACGGCCACTCGGGGGTTTATTAGCGACGATTTTTGCACGCATAGGACTTTAAAAAAGGTTATTGACGAACAGGGAGTTCGCCTTCAAACTTTTTTTAAAATCCTCTACGCACAATACTCATCACTACTATGTAATTAAAACATATATATAAGATCTGTTTTCAGTTTCTCTTTATCCCTGTTTTGATATGATTAAATATTAAATATTTAATTTTTTTCGGAGCAAAAGTATGAATGTATTGATCATAGGTGCAGGTGGTAGAGAATATTCTATTGGATTGGCATTACAAAAAGATGAAAATGTAGATAAGATCTATTTTGCACCGGGTAATGGGGCAACAGATGAGTTGGGTGAAAACTTAGAGATCAGTGATTTTAATGAATTAGCTGATTTCGTAGAAGCCAATGCTGTTGAACTTACTATTGTTGGACCTGAAGCTCCACTTGTTGAGGGTATTGTGGATGTATTTGAAAAAAGAGATCTTGCCATTTTTGGACCAAGTGCACAAGCTGCACAGCTTGAAGGTTCTAAAATATTTATGAAAAACTTTCTTGCACGTCATAATGTTCCCACTGCAAAATACATTGAAACAGACTCTTTGGAAGATGCTTATAAATTCATTAATACGCTTGAAGCACCTATTGTTGTTAAAGCTGACGGTCTTTGCGGTGGTAAAGGTGTTATTATTGCTCAGAGTCATGATGAAGCAAAAAAGGCTGCCGGAGAAATGCTTTCCGGAAACTCATTTGGCGATGCCGGAACCTCTATTGTTGTTGAGGAATTTCTTGATGGGTATGAGCTCTCTGTGTTTGCCATTTGTGACGGAAAAGACTATGTGGTTCTTCCAGCAGCTCAGGATCATAAAAGACTTCTCAATAATGATGAAGGACCAAATACCGGAGGAATGGGAGCGTATGCCCCAACCCCACTTATCAATGATGAAATTTACCGTAAACTTAACGAGAGAGTGATCGAGCCTACACTCAAAGGTATGGAATCAGAGGGGATGCCTTTTACAGGAGTACTTTTTATTGGGGTTATGGTTGTCAAAGGAGAGCCTATTATTCTTGAATACAATGTACGTTTTGGTGATCCTGAATGTGAAGAGATCATGCCTCTTCTCAAGTCTCCTGCATCTGAATTGTTCTATAAAGCAGCAACAGGTAATCTTAAAAATGCAAAAATAGAGTTCTACGACAAATATGCGGTAGGTGTAGTGATGGCATCTAAAGATTATCCGTATAAAAGTACAGCTCCGGCAGAGATCATTGTAGATGATATTTATCATGATGAATTGAATGAAAATGCACATATCTCCTATGCAGGTGTAAGCCGTGGTGATGATGGAAAACTTTATGCAACAGGCGGAAGAGTATTGGTCTGTGTAGGTGTTGGTGACAGTATAAAAGAGGCACAAGAGAGAGCATACATGCTTGTAGGACAAGTACATTATGCCGGGAAGCAGTGTCGTACAGATATCGCTTATCAGGCACTCTAGGATTTTTATGAGTGAGAACAAATTATTTCCTATAGCAAGTATGCAAAAGCGTACTTTTGCCTTTGTCATAGATGATCTGATCATAAGTATGTTTTTTATGATCATTTTTTATGACCAAATTAGTAAATTATTTGCAAATGCTACAGAGATAGATCAAGCATCACTTGAACAGATCAATATGTTTATTGGTGAAAATATTTTAATTATTTTTGCAATAAAAGTTCTCTATCATACTATACTTGTTTGGCAGAGTGGTATGACTATGGGAAAGTACATTGTAAAAATAAAAGTAGTTGATCTGAATTCAGAAGGCAGACCCTCTTTTCAACAAGCTTTTTTAAGGGCGTCACTTAGACTCATAAGTGAAACATTGTTTTATCTTGGGTTTATAATGGCATTTTTCACACCGTTAAAACAAACCTTCCATGATAAATTCTCTTCTTGTGTTGTAATTGATGTCTAAAACAGTATTCCTTCTATCATTTATACTTCTTTTTGGCTTACTTTATGCAGAAGAAAAAAATAAAATAGAAGTAACAGCAAAACATTTAGAGAGTACAAAAACAACGGTTACCGGGAAAGGTGGCGTTGTAGTCTATTATCAGGATTCTGTCATAAAAGCAGATACTGCTTCTTACAATAAAGAGACGAAAATACTTGTCTTGGATGGTAAAGTGGAAATGATAGGATACCAGGGTACCAAAGAACATACAAAGCATATGGAGATAGATACACAAAGTAATGAAGTAAACTTTGAAGAACTTTTCTTTGTCAGTCAAAATGATATTTGGCTTGTTACAGATAAAGCACGACGCAGTGAAGGAAACTACACTATGGGTAACTCAGTACTCTCCTCCTGTGATGCAAATAATCCATTGTGGAAAATGACATTTACTAATTCACTTTATGACAGTAGTGAAGAGTATATGAAACTCTATAATACAAAAATGTACTTTATGGATGTCCCAATTCTTTATACCCCATACATGGCTTTTTCAACCAACAATGAGAGAAGTTCCGGTCTCTTATTTCCTCTTTTAGGCTACAGTGAAGATGACGGATTTGTCTATGAACAGCCGATATTTTGGGCTATTTCTGACAGTATGGACTTGGAGTTGAATCCTCAAATACGTACAAACCGCAGTATTGGAGGGTACGCTACCTTTCGTTTTGCAGATAGCGCACACTCTGCAGGTGCATTACGTATAGGGTATTTCAAAGATAATGATAGTTATATCGAAGAGCATGATTTCCCCAATGATTCTCACTATGGATTGGAGTTTAACTATGAGTCTTCAAAAGTATTTTCGGGTATGTTGCCTCAAGATTATACTGACGGCTTGTATATCAATAGTACATTCTTGAATGATATTGATTACTTAAATTTACAAAAAACTTCTCTTGAGCATTTTGGACTTGTACCACTGCAGCAATCAAGATTAAATTATTTTTTACACAACAATGATTACTATACCGGTGTGAACGCAAAATACTTTATTGATACACGTAAGGAAGATAATGACGATACACTTCAAATACTTCCCTCGGTACAATTTCATAAATACTTAACAGAGTTTGTAGATAACTTTACTTACAGCACAGATTTTCAGGTAAATAATTACTATAGGAAAACGGGCTCAACACAGCAGCAGGCTGAGTTAAGAATACCTTTAGAGTACAGTACTTCATTTTTTAATGATTTTGTAAATATTTCTTTGGGAGAAGAGTTGTACTATAGTAAATATTTATTTGGAAATGGTGAATATGCAAATGATAACTATCAGTATTACAGTAATTTTCACAGAGCCAAACTTTTCACTGACCTCACTAAAAAATATGATAGTTTCACGCATGTTATTCAGCCGTCACTGGAATATTTCAGACCTGGATATGAAAATGAAAAACCATTAACACTTGATGCATTAATTAAAAATCAACCTGCAAAAGAACCTAGCTTGAAAGATCTCCCCTTTGCGGTAGGTGTTCCTGATGAAGCATATCTTTTTAATTTAAGCCATTACTTTTATGATGATAAGATGAAGTTAAAGTTTTATCAACGTCTTTCCCAAAAATACTATACAGATAGAGAATACAAATTGTCTGACATTACGAATGAAATGGGATATAATTGGAAAAAATGGAAATTGTATAACAATATTACCTATTCTACCGAACTATCCTATATCAAAGACTCTTACAGCCAGATCTCACTGCGTGAATCAGAATATAATTTTTCGCTAGGTCACAGTTTTAAGCAACTTCCCACGGGTGATACATCGGTAGACCCAACATATACGACAACTGCAAATGACGTTAATTTAAGATTTGGATATACCTATAATGAACGTATTGGTCTCACGGGAGCACTTACGTATAATGTGGAAGAAGCAAGCAGTGAACAGTGGATACTTGGGGGAAGTTATAAAGTGGATTGTTGGAGTATGGCAGCATCAGTGGGACAAAGTATAACACCAAGACCTACTGGTGAAGCTACCATAGACAATATATTCTATCTACAATTGAATTTTATTCCATTTGGCGGTGTTGGTATGTCAAGCCTGGATTTAGATAATAGAGTATATTAATAGTATGCAAAGCCCAATAGAACAGATAAACTATGCTTTAAATATTTTAGAACTGCCAAAGCTTATTACAAAATCAGATGTGAAAAAACAGTATCGTTTCCTTTCTAAAAAGAATCATCCTGACCAAGGGGGAGATGCTGTCAAACAAGAGCAGATCAATACTGCATATAAATTATTGATGAAGTATATAGAAGAGTTTCGTTATACTTTTGATGATAAAGAGGTTTCCAATCAATTTCCAGGAGCAAAGCATGCAGAGCAATTCAAACCATAATATTTATTTTGAAGATCGTGAAGATGCAGCCATTCAACTCATTGAAACACTTCCTCTTGAACTGTTGGAAGAAAATGACCCCGTTGTTATAGGTGTGAGTGAAGGGGGTGTCTTTTTCGCAGATAAAATTGCAAAAGCAGTTAATTCTAAAATGGATATTTTACTCACTGAAGCAATTTTGGCACCGAACAATCCTGAATTGTCGATCGCAATGATATCTGAGACGGAAGAAGTAGTGATGCATAAAGCACTCATAGACTCTTTTGGTATTCATGAAGATTATGTGTATGGTGAAGCACAGAGAAAATATGATGAAGAGGTGCTCTCTTATGTGTATAAATACCGTAAAGGGAAAGATCTTGTTTCTCTCTCCGGAAAATATGTAATACTTGCCGATGAGTGTGTGGAGACAGGACTTACAATGATGGTAGCACTTAAATCTGTTATTGCACGTGGGGCAAAGAATATTTACATTGCAACACCGATCTTAGATAAGGCCGTTTATGAAAACTTGTTAAATGTGTGTGATGGTGTTTTTTGTCCTCATAAGATACAAGACTATATTTCGATAGAATACTATTATAAAAACTTTGAGCCATTGACGTTTGAAGATATTACTGAAATTATAGACTCTTATGAACACCGGATGAAAATGGAACAAAGTGAAGAATAAAGTTAATACAAAAGAAGGAAACAAAATAGATGCAAGAACAAATGATAGAAATTAATGTAAATAATCTAGAAGAGAAATATGAATTTAATAAAATAGCCAAGCAGGCCAGCGGTGCAGTGATGTATCGACAGGGGAAAGCTGTACTCATAGCTGCAGTTGCAATAGATGAAAAAGCAGTGAGTGAGGATTTTCTTCCTTTAACTGTTCAGTATATGGAAAAGTCATATGCTGCAGCCAAGATCCCCGGAGGATTTATTAAAAGAGAGACAAAACCAGGTGATTTTGAAACTTTAACATCCCGGATCGTTGACCGTTCATTACGTCCTTTGTTTCCTAAAGGTTTTCATTACCCTGTAACTATCTCTATCATGGTAGTCAGCTCTGACTCTGATGTAGATATGCAGGTAGCAGCACTTCACGCTGCTTCCGCAGCATTGTATGTTTCAGATATTCCTATGCAACAAAGTATTGCGGCAGTGAGAGTAGGGAAAATTGATGGTGAAATGCTTATCAATCCAAGTTTGAGTCAGCAAGATGAAAGTGTGTTGGATCTTTTAGTTGTCGGTTCCGGGTCTGATATTCTTATGATAGAAATGCGTACGATGGCTTCTGAAGTCATTGATGATGTAGAAGTAGATATGATCGATCCTATGATGGGTGGTGTTCCTTTGATCCTGGAGCATCAGGAGTGTAATGAACTTGATGAAGAGACATTGGTATCTGCGATTGCTTTGGCAGGAGAAGCTATAAACAAAGCGACTCAAAACTATATAGAAGCATTTGGCGAAGTTGTGAGAGAACCTTTAGCGCTTGAACTGGCAGAAGACAAAGTAGATGAAGAACTCTATCACTATATAGAAAACAATTATGCCAATGAGGTAGAGTCTGCCATTTCTCATATGGCAAAATCTGAGCGTTCTACAGAACTTAAAAAAATACGTGCAAAGATCATGGAAGCTTTGGAAGCAGAAGAAAAAGAGGCAGATAAAAAGTTAGTCTCCAAAGTACTTGAACGTTATAAAAAAACAGTTGTACGTGCAATGATCCTGGAAAAAGGTGTCAGAGCAGACGGACGTGCTTTAGATGAAGTAAGACCGATCACTATTGAGACAAACCTTTTACCTTCTGTTCATGGTTCGTGTCTCTTTACAAGAGGGCAGACACAGGCACTTGTTACGGTAACCCTTGGAGATAAAAAAGATTCACAAATGTATGAATTGATCACTGAGAAAAATTCTCAGTCTGAAAACTTCATGGTTCACTATAACTTTCCTGGGTATTCGGTAGGGGAAGCAAAATATATTGGTGCTCCGGGTCGTAGAGAGTTAGGACATGGAAATCTTGGGAAACGAGCATTGGAACCTGCTATTCCACTTAACTATGACGGGACGATCCGTTTGGTTTCAGAAATTTTAGAGAGTAACGGATCTTCCTCTATGGCAACGATCTGTGGCGGCTCATTGGCACTTCGTTCCGCAAATGTCGATATGGTAGATCTTGTTGCAGGTATTGCCATGGGTCTTGTAAGTGAAAATGGCAAACATGCCGTACTTACAGATATCATGGGGCTTGAAGATCATGATGGAGATATGGATTTTAAAATTGCAGGAACAAAAAATGGGATCACTGCACTTCAAATGGATATTAAACTGGGCGGAATAGACTTGGAAGTACTGAGGGAAGCACTTGCCCAGGCGAGCATAGGAAAAAACCATATTTTGACACTTATGGAAGAGGCAGAAGAAAACATTGTTGAGAGTGGAGCACTTCCGAGTACTGAATACTTTATGGTCAATCCAAGTAAGATCGGTGATATCATTGGTAAGGCAGGTGCAACCATCCGTGATATCATTGAAAAATTTGAAGTCAGTATTGATATCGATCGTGATGAGGGCGGGGTTAAACTCTCAGGTGGAGATAAGGAGAAGGTAGCCGCAGCAAAAGAGCATATTAAAAGTATTGCAGATGCTCCGCTAAAAAAACAGATGGTCTATGAAGTGGGTAAAAGTTATGAAGGTAAGATCAAAAAGATCGTTGACTTTGGACTTTTTGTAGAGATGCCGGATGGTTTTGATGCACTGTTACACATATCAAAAGTGGCAAAAGAGAGAGTCAATGATCTTCCGGAAAGATATAATGAAGGTGATGAGATCACGGTAGTGGTGATGGAGCAAAAAGGTAAAAAAGTAGAATTGGCAACACCGGCGTTTTTAGCATAAGCTTAACTTTATTTAGCTATAATTTCGACGTTTATACGAAGTGTTCAGTAGGGAAATGTAGGCATTTATGTTTATGTTGGTAATGGAAACATTATTTACGCTATCCGAAGAGACTTTCGAAGACAGTTAACGGGTACTATAACCCATAAATTTAAAGGATATAAAATGAAAAAGTTTTTCTTACTTTTCTTGGCACTTGGTGCTGTTGCATTTGCTGGTGAAGCAGATGGTGAATCTATGATCAAAGCATACTCAGTAGTTGCTGCTGGTGTTGGTCTTGGTCTTGCTGCTGCTGGTGGAGCTATCGGTATGGGTAGTACAACTGCTGCAACTATTGCCGGTACTGCTAGAAACCCAGGTCTTGGTGGTAAACTAATGACTACAATGTTTATTGCTCTTGCAATGATCGAAGCACAAGTTATCTATACATTGGTAATTGCGCTTATCGCTCTTTATGCTAACCCGTTCCTAGGTTAAGTTTAAAGACTCTAAAAGGCTGTGACGGAGTTGATCTGTCACAGCCTTTTTTATCCCTCATTTTTAAAGTTTTTATAGTACTTTAAACTATATGTTTATATGTGCGCACGTGGTGGAACGGTAGACACGCTACCTTGAGGGGGTAGTGCCCTAGTGGTGTGGAAGTTCAAATCTTCTCGTGCGCACCACAGCTCAATTTATTAAAAAATCAAAAAAAATCTCAGTTTTATTAAAAAAATAGTTCAAAAAATGTAAAAATGTTATCAAATGCCCAATTTTAGGGCACTTTTAGCAATTTTTTATGTTTTTTTAAGAATAGTTTGTGCTATAATAGACTTATCTTAAAAAAAGGAAGAAGAATGACAAAATCAGATTTTGTAGAATTGGTACAAAAAAACGGTGAGTTTGAGAGTAAAGCAGCAGCAGAGAGAGCAGTTAAAGCATTTATAACTTCAGTAACAGAAGCACTGGTTGCTAAAAAGAAAGTATCTTTGGTAGGTTTCGGAACATTCTCTACAGTAGATGTAGCAGAGAAAAGTGGTAAAGTTCCAGGAACTGATAAAACATATACAAAAGCAGCACATACTGCTCCTAAATTTAAAATGGGTAAAACACTTAAAGACGCAGTAGCGGGTAACTAAGTTTTTACTTTTGGTTACCAAAGTTCTTTGGTAACCATATTCTTTTCTCTAAAACACAATCTCGAAATCAACTATCTTTTAAGCATTAACTTCATGATCGATATCTTTAGGAAGCATTAGTGTGCATACCTTTCTTAACTTTTTTCCGCTGGAACAATTTGCAACCTGATTTGTAGTATAAATGACTGTGCCCAGCATAAAAACTAAAAAAGCAGCAATGATCACAGCAACTAAAATGATATTTTTATTATCTTTTTTATCCTTCGGCATCTTCTCTCCTTGGCTCTTGGAAGATTAGATAGTATATGTATGATATGTGTAAATTGTGTGTATCGGGTTTGATAGTCACAACATGGTATACTTTTATAAAAATGAAAAGAGTCTATATGAATTTAAAAAATGTTATCGGATTGGGTGTGGCTGGAAATTTTGCTCATCATTTGGAACAGGCTGGTGAACTGAAAGATTTTGAAAATGTTGTGACTGCTGAGCCAGATGCCCCTAAAGGAATATTTCCTTTTTATCTGCCAGGCTCAGACTCTTTTTTAGGGCTTTACTCTATAGGTTCAGATAAACTCAACCTTCCCGAATATGAAGCCAATGCACAAGTTGAACCGGAGATCGCTGTACTTTTTGATATCATTTATGATGAAGATAAAAATGTTACAGATCTGGCCGCACAAAAATTTACGACATTTAATGACTGTACCATTCGTAAAGAGGGTGCCAAAAAGATCTCAGAGAAAAAGTCTTGGGGGATCAACTCTAAAGGTATCGGTGATAAATGGATTGCTATAGACAAGTTTGAAGAGGGTGGGGTGATGGATCACTATCATCTTTGCTCCTTCGTGAAGCGTAATGGTGTCTTACACCCTTATGGAGTAGATGCACCACTGCTTGGATACTCTTACTTCTATAGTAAGCTTAAAATGTGGCTCATAGATAAAATGAATACTCAGGAAGACTTTGGACCTTTAGAAGATATAGCTGCACATCTCAAAGCATGTAATTACCCAACGCAAGCACTCATCTCTATAGGTGCAACAGCCTATGCAGAGTTTGGTGAAAATAACTATCTGCAAAGTGGCGATGAGGTGTATGTCATTGCTTATGATAAAAATGTAGATAATTCTAGCTTTGATATATCAGAGAGTAAAGTGCTACTGCACCAAAAGGTACAGTAGCTAAGAGATATTTTTTTTGATATCAGTGATAAATTCAGTGATATCATCATGCAATGACTGTAGATCTTCTTCATGTTCTACTTCATCAGCCAGTATTTCAGAGACAATATCATAGGTGACGATGTCTTTTTCCCGTGTCATATCTGCCAGTTTGGAATAGATGGAAATAGCACACTGTTCTCCCTTAATAGAGTCTTCAAGTAGACTTACTACATCAAACTCTTTTGGCTCTTCATATCCGCAATTACTATGTGTAAACCAATCTTGCGGGTTAAGCAGAGGTGTTCCGCCTAACTGCAGGATTCTGTCTGCTACCATATTTGCATGTCTAAGTTCATCTGTAGCATGCTCAGTCAGTTCTGTAACAGCAGCATCTTTCATAATGCCTTTAACAACTTTCGCCTGAACAAAGTATTGATAATAGGCTAGCCACTCATCTGCATAGGCTTTGTTGAGTACCGTAATGATCTCGTTGATCTCAATACCTTTGATAATAGAATTTCCTCTTCTTGCCATCATAGATCCTTTCTATTTTGATATAGAAAATTATAATGGAGAGATGTGTAGTATATATGTAGTACTTAAAGGGCAGACCTAAAGAGGGACGAGAAGGTTTAGTTCTTAAACCAACCCTTTACTCTGTTAAAAGCAGAATCAAAAGTATTTTTATGCGGGCGACTCTCTACGCCATAACTCTCTTGCAGTTTTTCGAGGAGTTCTTTTTGTTCTTCATTGATCTTCTTAGGTAGGATCATACGTATCTGTGCAACCAAGCGGCCTTTTCTGCCACCATGTACATCTGCCACACCTTCACCGTCAAAGACAAATTGCTCCTTATCCTTAGTGCTTTTTTTAAGTTCAAGATCCAGTTCACCTTCCAGTGCAGGGATAGTGATAGTCTCTCCCAGGATGGCTTGTGTAAAGAACACAGGTACTTCTACGTAGATATCTTTTCCGTTACGTATAAAGTTCTCATCCTCTTCTACATAGAATGTCAGGTAAAGGTCACCACGTTGGGCATTTTTAGCTTCATTTCCATACCCTTGCGCACGTAAACGGTTTCCACTGTCAACACCGGCAGGGATCTTAATGGTAACGATATCCTCTTCTTCATGATATCCTTTACCATGACAACTATCACATTTTTCGGCGATGCTTTGTCCTTCACCATGACATTTTGGACAGGTTTGTGCAAACTGCATAGGACCTTGTCTCATAAGTACCTGACCTTGACCTTTACAGTAATCACATGTCTCTAACTTGGCATCTTTCGCACCTGTACCTTCGCAGTCACTACAAGGTGTTTTGTAAGTAATATCTATCTTCTTTTCACAGCCAAAGACTGCTTCATGAAATGCCAAAGGAAGCTCCATCTCAAAGTCCAGGGCATATTTTTGACTTGGGTCTCTGCGTGTACGTCCAAAACCACCGCCAAAACCGCCTCCTGAACCACCGAACATAGAGTTGAAGATATCCATGATATCATCCATATTTCCTCCACCAAAGCCGCCACCCATGCCGCCTTGTCTTTCCAGTCCAGCTTTACCATAACGATCATAGATACCTCTTTTTTCATCATCACTTAGTATCTGGTATGCTTCATTGACCACTTTGAATTTATCTTCTGCTTCTTTGTCATCAGGGTTTCTATCCGGGTGGTATTGCATCGCAAGTTTTCTATATGACTTTTTCAGTTCTGCACCTGAACAGTCTTTACTTACTTCCAATACTTCATAATAACACATTTCTGTCATTTGTTCTCCATAATTTAGAGGGTTTATTTTGGCGAATTCTACCATAAATAAACCCAAATAAATCCATAAAATTTAGAACTAGTCACAATCATTGTATTCAAGGGCTCTCCAGAAAATCATCATCGAACCTATGGGTGCGATTCAAATTTTCTAAGTACCCCTTAAATACAAGCATTATAACTATTTCAAAAATTCTATGGATTTATTTGGGTTTAGCTATAATCACAAAAATAGTTTTAAAGGTCTAAGATGGTAGTACATATCGTAGCATTTCAGTTTAAAGAAGAAAATAAAAAAGCCAATATCATCCAGGCTAAGCAGATGTTGGAAAACCTGATGGGAGCGGTTCCTACACTTAGAAGTATGGATGTGGGAGTCAACTTTTCTACTGAGGAGAGAGCGATGGACTTGAGTATTATTACTGTATTTGAAAGCAAAGAGGGGCTGGACGCTTATGCTGTACATCCTGAACATCTTAAAGTAGTTGATTTCATTAAGACAGTAGTTGAGTATTCAAAAGTTGTGGATTACGAACGACCATAATGAATAATTATAAAATAGAGGCTTTTGAAAATTTAGTATCTGCCTTTAACTCTTTGCCTTCCATAGGTAAAAAAACTGCCATACGTTTAGCCTATCATGCAGTGATGGAAGATGGTTTTGCCGCGATGAAACTTGCACATGCTTTAGAGACGGGTATCAACAGTATCCAAAAGTGCAGTAAATGTCATAATATGAGTGAAGACGAACTCTGCAGTATCTGTTCAGACCCTTATCGTGACTCTACAAAATTGTGTATCGTACAAAGTGCAAAAGATATTTTGACCATAGAAGAGAGTAGGCAATTTGATGGAGTTTATTATGTTGTATCAGAAGTACGAGATCTTGATGAAGCCCATCTTTTTTATGCGGTAGGAGGGGTAGATGAGATCATTTTTGCATTTCCGCCAAGCATTGCAACAGATACAATGATACTTTATATAGAAGATAAACTGACCGGACTGGATGTGAAATTTACAAAGATCGCACAAGGTATCCCTACGGGTGTAGAGCTGGACAATATTGATGTAATGTCACTCTCCCGTGCCTTGGAAGCGAGAGTGAAGATCTGATATTTACTCCATTCTTGTTAGAATTGGCGGTTTATAAATAAATACCATACCCAACACCATTGACATTGGTAATGATATCATCATTAATGACAGAGCGAAAGCGATGGATGAGAGATCGAAGTGTGCTATTGCTTTTCAGTTCATGCCATACATACATGCAGATTTGCTCATTGGAAACTGTATGGTTTCTATTTTTAGCCAAAAGTTCTATCAATCTTGTTTTTTTAGAGGTAAGGGGGATCTCCTGATCGTCCTTGTAT
>JAGGRU010000011.1 GCA_021159425.1 Sulfurovum sp. | reverse complement strand
GGTTTTTAACAAATAATAATACGCGTAGGGTGGATTTATCCACCATTATGTGATTTAGGCGGTGGATAAATCCACCCTACAGGATATAAAATAATCCAAGACTTCCCACCACATCGCTACTCTGTAAACTATCACCATACCTTATAAAAATATTGTCTAAAAATGATACAGGAATTAACAAATCTGCAAGGATTATTTGAGTAAAATCAATTTAATAATTTTACCTCAGGCAGAGGTTTTTTGATGAAATATCAGGGGGAGTACGTATGATTAGAGTGGTTAAACGAAACGGTAGAGTAGAGACTTTGGATGTATCCAAGATCCAGAAGTATACATCAGCATCGGTAGAGGGCTTAGATGGGGTAAGTCAGAGTGAATTAGAAGTCGATGCAAAGCTCCAATTTCGTGATATGATCACCTCAGAAGAAATACAGACAACACTGATAAAAACAGCCGTTGACAAGATTGATATTGACAGACCAAACTGGACCTTTGTTGCTTCTAGACTTTTCCTTTATGATATTTACCACAAAGCTGTAGGTTTTACGGGCTATAGCCATTTGCGTGAGCACTTTGAACGTGGAGAGAAAGAAGGACGCATAGTACTTGGTTTAAAAGACAAGTATGACCTTGATGACTTGAATGACTACATGAAGCCAGAGAGAGATCTACAGTTTACCTACCTTGGCATTAGAACACTTTATGACAGATACTTGCTTAAAGACCGCAAAGGTGTACCTATTGAGCTTCCTCAGCAGCTTTTTATGGGTGTGGCAATGTTCCTGGCACAAAATGAATTTGACTGTCAGTCCTGGGCTAAAAAATTCTATGATATCCTATCTAAATTTGAAGTGATGGCAGCAACACCGACACTTTCCAATGCTAGAACACCAAGACACCAGTTGAGCTCTTGTTATATCGGTTCTACTCCTGATAACATTGAAGGTATTTTTGATGCATACAAAGAGATGGCACTGCTTTCCAAGTTTGGTGGCGGTATTGGTTGGGACTGGTCACTTGTTCGTGGTATGGGATCATTCATCGATGGACATAAGCATGCGGCAGGAGGGATCGTTCCTTTTCTTAAGATCGCCAATGACGTAGCGATAGCAGTGGATCAGCTTGGTACACGTAAAGGAGCCATTGCTGTTTATGTAGAGCCTTGGCATGTAGATATTAGAGATTTTCTTGATCTTAAGAAAAACTCTGGTGAAGAGCGTCGTAGAGCACATGACCTTTTCCCTGCTATATGGTTAAATGACCTATTCATGCAAAGAGTACAAGATGATGATACCTGGACACTGTTTGATCCTTTTGAAGTAAAAGAGTTGACAACACTTTATGGTGAAGATTTTGAGAAACGATATGTTGAACTTGAACACTCTGATGATGAGATCACCAGGGAGGTTATTTCTGCAAAAGGTCTTTGGAAAGAGATACTCAGATCTTATTTTGAAACAGGGAACCCTTTCCTTACATTTAAAGATACAGCAAATAGAGCGAATCCTAATAAACATGAAGGGGTGATCAGATCTACGAACCTATGTACAGAGATCTTTCAAAATACTGGACCAAATACCTATAAAACACAGTTTACATTTGAAGATGGATCTGTAGAAGCGTATGATGAACATGAAATGTTGACTGTTGACAATGGTGTGACAAAACCGGCTAAAAAAGTAACAGCACTTGATAGTCTTAACGGTAAGCAAATATGGATCGTTGACAAAGAGAAAACAGATGGTGACACAGCGGTATGTAACCTGGCTTCTGTCAACCTTTCGAAAATACATACGCAGGAAGATCTTGCACGTGTTGTCCCAACAGCGATCCGTATGCTTGACAATGTGATTGACTTAAACTTTTATCCTCTGGCAAAAGTGAAGAAAACGAATGAGAAATCACGTTCTATTGGTCTTGGTGTAATGGGTGAAGCACAAATGCTCGCAGAGAATAAGATAGAGTGGGGAAGTCATGAACATTTTATAAAAGTAGATGAAGTGATGGAATCATTCTCTTACTATGCGATCGAGTCATCAAGTAATTTGGCACTTGAAAAAGGACGGTATCCAACCTTTGAAGGTTCTGACTGGTCCAAAGGTATTTTCCCTATTGACAAAGCAAATGAAAATGCCTGTAAACTGGTTGACAGAGGTGGACTTTTCGGTTACAACCATGATTGGCAAGCACTAAAAGAAAAAGTTAAAACAGACGGTATGAGAAACGGGTATCTGATGGCGATAGCACCTACATCATCGATCTCTATTTTGACTGGAACAACGCAAGCTATAGAACCGGTCTATAAAAGAAAATGGTTTGAAGAAAACCTCTCAGGACTCATTCCTGTTGTAGCGCCAAACCTTTCAGCAGAGACTTGGCAATACTATACACCTAGTTATGACTTGGATCAAAACTTGCTTATCAAGGCAGGGGCTATTCGTCAGAAATGGTTGGATCAGGGACAGAGTTTGAATATCTTCATCACGCTTGATAAAGCGAGTGGTAAGTATTTGAATGAGATCTATATGAATGCCTGGAAGTTTGGATTGAAGTCTACTTACTATCTAAGATCTCAGTCACCTGAGGCTTCTGGAGATGTGGAAGATCGTAGTCAAGAGTGTGTTGGGTGTCAATAAGTTAAAACACTGATTATGCTATCCAGCATAGAAAATAAACCATTTGAATATCTTTTTCAACTCCTAGTATGGGAAAAATAATAAAAACGCTTATTTTAGCTTGTAAAATTTATGCACCGGTATAAAGTTGTCTCGGTCTGGCAATTTTTGATGTTTTATCTTTTTTAAATTCTATCCACTGTGTGATCCATCCAACTGTTCTTCCTATAACAAAAATAGGAGTGAACATCGATTTTGGAATTTGTAAGGCAGTAAGAATGATTCCTGTATAAAAATCTATGTTTGGGTAAAGGTTACGTGAAATGAAATATTCATCACTGAGTGCTATCTCTTCTATTTTACTTGCAATTTCCATGAGTTCGGTATTTAAGTTCAATTCATCTTTTAGTTCATCTTGCAAGCCTTTTAATATCTTAGCTCTAGGATCAAAGTTTTTATAGACTCTGTGTCCAAAACCCATGAGTTTGAAATCATCATTTGGATCTTTGGCCTTTGCTATATATTTTTCTACATTGTCTACGGAGCCGATGAGTTCCAATTGGGCAATCACAGATTCATTTGCTCCTCCGTGTGCTCGCCCCCAAAGTGCAGATATCCCTGATGCAATAGCAACATAAGGATGTGCACCAGTGGAAGCAACACCTCTAACAACCGTGGTTGATGCATTTTGTTCATGATCCGCATGTAGCGTGAATATAGTATCCAATGCACGAACCTCGACATCTTTGATCTCTTCATGACCATTTGCACAGAGGTGCATTTTCCCTCCCGGGTAAGCTCGCATCATAGTGAGAAAATTCTTTGTGAATCCCAGATCAATATCAGGTTGAATAAAGGGGATACCTAAAGAGTGTCTGTAGGCAAAGGCAGCAATGGTAGGGATCTTTGAAATGATACGGTGTGCCATCTCCTGATACGCATCTTCACTGTTGCACTCCACATGATCATCATAAAATGTAGAGAGTGCTGTGACTGCTGCAGAGAGTGTTGCCATTGGGTGCGCATTGTCCGGGAATGCATTGAAAAGATGACGCAGCCCTTCATGTAGAAACGTACGATGGCGTATTTCGAGATCAAAGTCATTCAACTCTTCTTTATTGGGCAGTTTTCCCGTCAGGAGCAAATAACAGGTTTCCATATAGCTGTGGTTCAGAGCCAACTCTTCTATAGGTATACCTCTATATCTGAGTTCACCTTTTGCACCGTCAATGAAGGTTATTTTTGATTCACAACTTGCAGTTGATGTGTATCCGGGGTCATAGGTGAACATACCTGTGTCTTGAAAAAAGGTACGCAGATCAACTACTGATGGACCTCTCGTTGCATCAAATATTGGGTATTCGTATGTTTTTCCTGTTATATTGTCTATGAGTGTTACGCTGTTCTTTTTCATCACATCACTCCTTTTCAAGTATTGAAGTAGTTTTGTAATAGTATAGGTATAGAGTGTAGAATTACTGTGTAATATTGTTTTGATATAATTAGACTTCTTGCAAACACTATTCTTTAAAAAAGGGTTAAAATGACAAAATTTGAAAACGTGGAAGTAGAACTTGAAGGTAACAGCTATTTTGATGGTGCAGTGACAAGCCGTACAATTAATTTTGCTGATGGGTCTAAAAAAACATTAGGTTTTATGTTACCGGGTGAGTATGAGTTTGGTACAGCAGCAGCCGAATTAATGGAGATCACTTCAGGTGAGTTAGATGTAAAACTACCTGGGTCGGATGCATGGGTATCCATAAAAGGCGGAGAGTCTTTTGATGTACCTGCAGGCAGTAAATTTCAGGTAAATGTAAAAACAATTACAGATTATTGTTGTAGCTATTTATAGACTTCACAAACACTACACATAAAAAAGATATACTTCACTTAAGAAGATCGGAGAGTGTCACCCCTCCCTCCCCTTTAAGGCACTCTGGTTCATTAATAATGAATAGATCTTCTAGGTAACTTTTCACTGTTTATGTATCTTCTTCCCTTTTTGGTACAAAACTCCTCTAAATTATATTTTATGAAAAGTTACCATTACTTACAAACTATATTTAAAGTGTTACGATAGTTAACAAAATCGTATGGGAAGCCCTATATCCCGTATCATGTAAAGGTGTGTAAATAATGAAAAAACAGAAAAAAATATAAAATTTATCTAATTAAGACTAAATTTATCCTATTTAGTTTATAATACGTTTATCAAAACAAATTAAAGGATATTAAATGGCAACAGTAACATTTAAAAATGACACAGTATGTAATCTAGCAGGAACAGAAATCAATGTAGGTGACACAGCACCGGTAGTAACAGTAGTAAACTGTAACCCAATGCTTCAAAATGAGCAAGCTGGTGGAGAAGGTAAAGTTCAATTGCTAATTGCAGTTCCTTCACTTGACACAGGTACATGTGATGCAGAAACAAGAAGATTTAACACAGAAGCAGCGTCACTTGACGGTGTAGAAGTAATCACAGTTTCTATGGACCTTCCTTTTGCAGCAGCAAGATGGTGTGGAGCAGCTGGAATCGAAAACATCAAAGTATGTTCAGACTTCAGAAACAAAGATTTTGCTAACGCTTATGGTGTTCTTTTAGCTGACGGTCCTTTGGCTGGGCTTACTGCAAGAGTTATCTTTGTAGTTGGTAAAGACGGAAAAGTTACTTATAAGCAAGTAGTTCCGGAAATTACAGAAGAGCCTAACTATGAAGAAGCTCTTGCAGCAGCTAGAGCAGCACTGTAATCTCTTTTCAAAGTCCTCTTTTGGGCTTTGACCCCACTTCCTCCTTTTTTCTGATCAAATAAAGTTTTTTACTTTACCTTTTACTCTATTTTCGTTACAATCTCTTTATGACTATTACTCAAAAAATCATTTTATTTATTAGCACCTTATCTGTGCTGTTTATTACCGGTTGTGCTGATCCTGAAGTCAAAGGAGACAGGTATTCCCTGGATGAATGCAGAGAAGAACTTTTGGAAGCTGAAGACTTTTCAGAAGGAGTAAGCATAGATCGTATTGTCATTGTGAAAAAAGAGCGTAAAATGTATCTCTATAAAGGCAAGAAAGTAACGAGTATCATCCCCGTTTCACTGGGAAAAAATCCAATTGGTCATAAGGTTCAAAGAGGGGATAACAGAACACCTGAAGGAGAATTCTGGATCCATCGTAAACTCTGTTCTCCGAAATATTATCGTTCTTTATGTATCTCTTACCCAAGACCTCAAGATAAAGCAAAAGCAGCAGCCAGAGGAGTAAACCCCGGTGGGGACATTACGATCCATGCACAACCAACCTGGAATGCTAGTGGGAAAGGTGATGATTATACACTTTCCCGTAACTGGACGCAGGGTTGTGTGGCAGTGACGAATTCTGCAATGCAAGAGTTATGGTACGCGGTACGTGAGGGTGTGCCTGTCACTATACGGTAAAGGATAAATATCAGATATACTCAAAAGCAGATAGATAAATTTAATCGTCAAAAATACATTACAGAGTTGGAAAAGATCAGTAAAAATCTTTTTCGTATGTTGCGAGATGAGAATGTCTGCTCTCAAAGTTTTATGGTAAAATTTGAGCAGCTTAAAAAGAAGTTTGATGAAAAAGTGGAAGTACATCTTGATTCAGAGTATCATCAGCAGCTTAAAATGTACATAGAAAGGCTCTATCAGCAAACATGTTCTGTAGAGCTTTTTTGTGACAAGTCTTTCAATGATATAAGAGAAGCAGAGATGAGCAATTTAAATCGTCTTCAGAAACTGAAAAATGCCACATCTTATAAAAAAGACAAACATAAAGACAAACATAAAAATGAAGATTGGGGTTAGAATTTAATGATTGGAGAAAAAATGAAATTAAAAATAGGGTTAGCTGTCATAGCATTGGGGCTTTTAATATCAGGATGTAATAAACAGGCTTCATTCGGAAAGCTGGATAAAACGCCGTATGCTACAAAAGAGTGTCGAAAAAGTTTGTCTGTGGGTGCTGAGATAGACCATAGTAACAAAATAGACAAAATTGTAGTGTATAAGAAGAAGAGAACACTTTATACCTATCGTAACGGAAAGAAGATCGATACATTTAGATTTTCATTAGGTAAAAACGGAAATAAAGGGAACAAAGTAAAAGCCGGTGACTACAGAACACCGGAAGGATCATATGTTATTGTAAGAAAGAAGTGTGACGATAGACTTTATAGATCTTTAATGATCTCTTATCCTAATGCGGCAGATAAAGCAAGAGCTAGGGCAAATGGTGTTAAGCCTGGCGGGTATATAACTATCCATGGGCAGCCTAAATGGAATGCAGATGGACGTGGCGACAATTATACTTTGGCACATGATTGGACGGAAGGATGTATGGCAGTCCCTAATTCGGATATGGATACCCTATGGAAAGCGGTCAGGAATGGTGTAAAGATAGAGATTCATTCTTAAATCATTTGAGAGTTTTATCTTCTTTTGATAAAACTTATATTATCATATTGAATAATATTGGGCTTTGAAGGAGAAATCAATGAAGAAAACAGTTTTAACTCTATGGTTATTTTTATCTACAGCACTGCTAATGGCAGGTGGTAATGTTGTACCGATTGAAGATGTTCCAAATGCATGTTATGCAGATAAGACATATCTTCAGACAGATTTAAATCTTATGTGGCAAGATCAAAAATATGTAGATGCGGAAGATGGAGCATATGCAAACAACCGTTCTGCACGTAAAGCGGGGAAGTGGAATCATGCAAGGAAGTACTGTAGTAGACTTAACTATGCAGGATACTCTGACTGGAGATTGCCTACAAGTGATGAGCTTACAGCTGTACATAGAATAGACGGGCAGGTATTCAGATATTCCAGAGATAAAGATTTCTGGTCATCAACGCCTACAACAGAGGGTAAATATTATGTAATTTATCCTGCAGATGCGTATCCGTTTAAACGATCTAAAAGTCAGTCAAACTACGTTAGATGTGTACGTTGTACAGGTGACAACTAAGATAAATAGCTTTTAGAGGATCTTTATTTCCTCTTTGAGTTCTATGTCAAACTCTTGCAAAACTTTCTGTTTCGCTAGATCAATAAGATATTTTGCGTCATCAAATGTACCATTCCCCAAATTCACTAAGAAGTTTGAATGCACTTCACTCCATGCCATACCCCCTTTTCTAAAACCTTTTAATCCTACAGCTTCAATCAGCCTTCCGGCATAATCTCCTTCAGGGTTTTTAAAAGCAGACCCTGCACTTGGAGCCTGTGGTTGGTTGGAACGAAGAGTGAGAAGTTCAGTAAGAAGTTCCTGATCAAAACCTTTTACTGTTTTAAATTTTGCAGCAGTTACTATTCCCCCCAGTTTTGCAAAACGGTAACCATGCCCAATCTCTTCTTTTGCTATCCATTTACCATTGATCTCCACAGAGTGCAAAATATTAAATATTTCATAACTTTTTACCCCGGCATTCATTGCCAGCATCCCACCAAGGGTACCCGGAAGTTTTGAACAAAATTCAAAACCGGCAATATTATGTTTTTTTGCGTAAGATACAATACGACCGGTAGGCATCGCAGAACCAATGATGAGCATACCCTCTTCTTCCTCTATGTTCGCAAAGTCTTTACTTAGCATCATGAGAGGAGGAGGATTTGCTGAAACCAATAGATTATTCGCGCCACCGATGAGGTATCTGTCTTCAGGGATGGAATCACCTTTTTCAAGCATAAGCACTTCTGCGGCTTGTCCTACTTTAATGCTTGAGTATTTTGAGAAGTCAATGGTTTTAAAAAACATTTAACTGTTCCGTAACGCTTCATACTCGTTTGGGATGAGGTAATCTTCCGTCTTTATTGCTGTGTCCCATAAACCATGCTTGAACCCTAGTTCATATAAAGTATCGAGTGCTTTTAGCTGAAGCGATGAAAGCTCAACAGATTCATCAGACGCATACATATCAAGATACTTTTTAAGCATATCACTTGAGATACGAACAAGGTTGTCGGCTTCCAGTTTATCACACAACTCTTCTTTTTTGTCGTTAGCTACCTTCACACCATCAATGAGAATATTTTCTATATCAATCGCACGATTGAGAGGAAGAGATCTTCTTATTGCCATTCCACCAAGAGGTAAGGGTAGATCTTTACCTGCCAGTTCAACCCAAATGTCCCACAGCTCTTTTTCAACTTCCAGACTCTCATCAAAATCCAAAATTGATTCATGAATGAGTACACCTGCATCTACTTGCCCGGAGACAACCGCATCTTCTATTTCAAGAAAATCCATATAGACAGGTCTTGCATCAGGATAATAGATCCTAAACAACATAGCATTGGTTGTGTATTTCCCGGAAAGTGCTACTTTAAAATTTCGTTTTAGCTTTTTGTCTTTGCGTCGTATGAGCTTTGGACCATAGCCTTCACCAAAACTTACAGCAGTACGAAGCAGGGCATACTCATCTTTAATAAGCGGATACATACCAAAAGAGATGGCAGATACATCATAAGTACCTTTCATCGCTTCAACATTCAGTGTTTCAATGTCCAGTCCAATATTTGTAAATTCATACTCTTTGGTGTCGACCCAGCCAAATTTAATAGCAAAGTACATAAATATATCATCAGCATCCGGCGAATGGGCTAGTTGAATTGTTTTTGGCATAGTCTCTCTTTGTATTTTATTGTTTGTGTATTTTATCATAAGGCAGTAAAAAAAGAAATTTGATAAAAAATATGTCAATTTGACATATTTTTGAGCTTTTTTCGAAAATTGTATTAAACTGCGAGTATGACTAAACAATATCTGATTATTTAGATAAAATTCAATATATAAAGGTTAAGGATATGACAATGGCAATGGATGCACAAAAACAAAAAGCACTGGATATAGCTATTAAGCAAATCGACAAAACGTTTGGTAAGGGTACACTTATGAGACTGGGAGATAAAGAGTTTGAACCTATAGAGTTTATCTCTACAGGTTCGCTTGGTTTAGATATGGCTCTAGGGATTGGCGGTATCCCTCAAGGACGTGTTATAGAGATCTATGGACCTGAGTCCTCGGGTAAGACTACACTGGCACTTCAGACTATTGCCTCTGCTCAGAAAAAAGAGATGGTGTGTGCATTTATCGATGCGGAACATGCCTTGGATGTGGTCTATGCTAAAAACCTTGGTGTAGATACAGATAACTTACTTGTTTCTCAGCCTGACTTTGGTGAACAGGCATTGGATGTTCTTGAAACTTTAGCACGTTCCGGCGCAGTAGATTTGATCGTTGTGGATTCTGTTGCAGCATTGACTCCTAAAGCAGAGATAGAAGGTGATATGGGAGATGTGCATGTAGGGTTGCAGGCAAGACTGATGTCACAAGCGCTTCGTAAGTTGACAGCAGTATTGCATAAAACAAACACAACAGTTATTTTCATCAATCAAATTCGTATGAAGATCGGTATGATGGGCTATGGTTCACCTGAGACTACTACGGGCGGTAATGCACTGAAATTCTACTGTTCTGTACGTATTGATGTAAGACGTATTGCGACACTTAAGCAAGGTGAATCTTCTATCGGTAACCGTGTGAAAGCCAAAGTTGTGAAAAATAAGGTAGCTCCACCATTTAGACAGGCAGAGTTTGATATTATGTTTGGAGAGGGTATCTCTTTTGTGGGTGAACTCATAGATTACGGGGTGAAGTTGGATATTATTGACAAATCCGGTGCCTGGTTCTCTTATGGTTCTGAAAAGTTGGGACAAGGAAAAGAGAATTCAAAGGTCACCATAAAAGAAAACCCTGAAATGATGGCAGAGATAGAAGCTAAAATTAAAGAGGCTCTTGGATATGGTGAAGGCTTGACTGCGGATGAGAGTGAAATGCAGGAGGAGTAAAATTAATTTTATTACTACATAAACTTTTAAATATTTCATTTTTAAATATTCATTCAAATATAGGGTGAATTTTGATAAAATATATAGATAAATAAAATATATGGAGGTTAGTAATGATTTTTATTGATGAGATCGTGGCAACAGAGGTTATGGACTCTAGGGGTAATCCTACAGTTCGTGCAACAGTGAGTTTAAGTGATGGTGCTACAGCATCTGCAATTGTTCCAAGCGGAGCAAGTACTGGAAAACGTGAAGCATTGGAGCTTCGTGATGGTGGTGACCGTTACATGGGTAAAGGTGTGCTTCAGGCATGTGAAAATGTAAATGGACCTATCTGTGATGCACTTGTTGGGCTCAGCCCTTTCAATCAGGCAGAGATTGACCTGACGATGAAAGAGGTTGATGGGACAGAGAATTACGGAAACCTTGGTGCAAATGCTGTTCTGGGTGTTTCTATGGCCATTGCACGTGTGGCTGCTCAAAGCATGGGTATGCCTTTATATCGCTATTTGGGTGGATCAAATGCAGTGGTGATGCCCGTTCCGATGTTAAATATTATCAACGGTGGAGAGCATGCAAACAACTCTGTAGACTTTCAGGAGTATATGGTTGTACCGGTAGGATTTGACAGATTCTCCGAAGGTCTTAGAGCCTGTTCGGAAGTGTATCACAACCTTAAAAAAATCATTGATGAGATGGGTGAAAGTACGGCTGTCGGTGATGAAGGAGGATTCGCTCCAAACCTAAGCAGTAATGAAGAGCCTCTTGAAGTGATCGTGAAAGCGATAGAAAAAGCAGGGTATAAACCTGGTGAAGAGATCGCCATTGCTCTTGATGTTGCAGCAAGTGAATTGACCAATGATGAGGGTCTGTATGTGCTTAAGTCTGAAAACAGAGAACTTACAAGTTCAGAGTTGACAGCATACTATGCTGATATGTGCGAGAAGTATCCTATCGTTTCTATAGAAGATGGCTTAAGTGAAGATGACTGGGAAGGATGGAAAGAACATACAGAAGTATTGGGAGATATAGTTCAATTGGTTGGTGATGATCTTTTTGTGACAAATGTAGCTATTTTGGCTGAGGGAATTGAAAAAGGGATAGGAAACTCTATTCTCATCAAGCCAAATCAGATAGGAACTGTTTCTGAAACAATGCAGACAGTCAGACTTGCGCAAAGAAGTGGATATAATTGTGTCATGTCTCATCGTTCAGGTGAGAGTGAAGATACTTTCATTGCAGATTTTGCAGTTGCCCTGAATACAGGACAGATCAAAACAGGTTCAACAGCCAGATCTGATAGAATCGCTAAATATAACAGGCTTCTGGAAATTGAAGCAGAACTAGGTCAATTTGAATATTTGGGAGCTGCACTTTTTACTAAATAAGTAAAAAATGTAGAGAATAAATAGTTGGAAACTATCGAAAAAGCAGAAGCTCTTGCAGGATTGTCACTCAAAACACTTTTAGTGACAGCAATAGGGATCTTGCTTTTTGGTATCTATGTCGGTATTTTAATTTACGGTGAAAACTCATTAACCGTTTTGCATCAGTTAAAAGTGAAAAAACAAGGTCTGTTTCAAGAAGAGAAAGCATTGAAAGTCGAGAATCAAAGACTGCAAAAAGAGTTTTTTGAATTAAAGCAATTGGAACCTAAGGAGTAAAACTATCAAAAAATATTTATTAGTAGGAGCTGTGTTGGCATGTATAAGTGCAATAGCAGTAGAAAACCCATTTGAATTGAATGCAAATGTTAAAAAGATAGAACAAGATCAGGATGTACTTCTTGGGGAGTTGAAAGAGGTTGCTTTAAAGCAGGAGGCAACGGCAGAAGAAGAGAGAATTAAAAAAGTTAAAGAAGATCAAGAACGTATAGAGCAGGAAAGAGCTAAATTAGAGGAGCAGGAAAAATTGGCTTTAGCCAAACTTGACGCTGAAAAGAAAAAGAGAGAAGAGGCAGAATCAGCTGAATTAAAATTTGAAGAAGAGAGGCTTGAGAGAGAACTTGTGGAGCAAGAGGCAAAAAATGCACTCGCTGAAAAAGAAGCTGCAGTAAAAGCAGCTAAAGAGCAAGAGGCAGCTGCAAAAAAAGATGCACTGGATGTAAATATTGAACGTGAAGGGCAAGAGTCAGCTGAAAAAGCTGAAGAAGAATATAACAATGCTGTAGCAGAGACGGATAAAGAAGATTAATCTTCTTTTCTTCTCGAATGCAATACTTTAATAACAGTCATTGAGATCAAGATCTCAAAGATACTTGCTAAAATGAGTTGATAATAACTCAACAAATCCAATAATTTAGTTTCATATCCTATCGTTGCAACAGCAACAAGAAGCGTGAGTGGCATAGAGAGAGACAGGGCTACAAGAAGTGCATCTCTTGAACCACTTATCTTTTTAAGCACAACAGCTGCTAAAATTCTGGACAGTATCATCAAGGTAGTAATTAGCAAGGCTCCAGATACAACTCCTTCAACCATAAGTGACTTCAAATCGAATGATGCTCCAACATGCAGGAAAAATATAGGAACAAGAAATCCAAATCCAAGACTTGACATTTTTTCTCCCAACTTCTTCTCATGATGAAAAAATGCAGAGATGGCGATCCCTGCAATAAAGGCACCCAAGGCGAGTTCAAGTTCCAAAGAGAGCATAACCGCTATCAGAATGAAAAACAGAGCCATTGCTAAACGTATATCCTGGTCTGAAGTATCTAATTTTGGGACAAGAATATTTTTAAGTTCAGGGAACCACCAAAAAAGCAGATTCAGCAGTTTGTACACAAGATAGACAGAGATAATAAAGACAAGGAGATATCCTATTTTTATTACAAGCTCTATATTGAAACCCGTTGTGCTGGCAGCATCAAAGATGGTGAGTGCCGCGATGCTGACTATCTCTCCTAAAACACCTGCAATAAATGCCAATTTTAACCATGGCTGATCTTTGCCATAGGTTTTGCTTAAAGATGCAAGCAGCCCTATGGAGATAAGCGGCATAGAGATGATCGTAATCATGTTAAGACGGAATATCATACCCAGAGCAATAGAAAACAGAGACATGAAAGTGATAAACAGGATCGCTTTTTGTATAACATTTTTTGGACTTTTTGTTATCTGTTTCAGGTCTACTTCCATTCCTGCAAGAAACATAAGGTATAAAAATCCTACTTCTGCAATCAGATCGAAATACTGATTGTGGCTGACCAGCCCGATATAAGCAAAGACCGAACCTAAAATGATCTCTACGGGAGGTATGGGGATACGTACGAATTTCGCAACAAAAGGGCTGCCCCAGATCAGTAAAGAGAGAGTGAGTATAAGGGTGATGTTAGAGGGTATCACAGCTGGTTGCCACTTCGTATCCGAGAGATTCAAGCATCTGTTTGTCTTTGCTTGGTGCAAGCCCTTCTGTGGTTAAGTAGTTCCCGATGACCATAGAGTTTGCACCGGCTTTGAACATTTCATCTTCATGACCGTTAAAAAGCAGTTCTCTTCCGCCTGCTACCATCAGTAATCTCTCTTCACCAAGAAGAGCACGAGCCTTTTGAATGATCTCTATGGCCTCTTCTCTTTCAATATTCCTTGTCTTTATGGGAAGAGCAGGATTAGGATGATAAAAGTTCAAAGGAGTTGACTCTGGAGACAGAGAGGCAATGGCTTTGAGCAATTCATCTCTGTCTTCCTCTGTCTCTCCCATACCGAAAATACCACCGGAACAAAGTGCAAGTCCGACAGATCTGACATTTTCACAGGTTTTATAACGTTCAGACCATGCATGAGTCTGACATATCTCGGCATAATAACGCTCTGATGTCTCAAGATTGTGATTATAGCTGTCTATTCCATGCTCTTTGAGGTAAGTTAACTGCTCTTTTGTGGCAGTTCCGTTACAGGCAATGAGATTTAGCCCTTCTACTTCTGCTTTGACTGCTTTGGCGGCACGCGCAACAAAATCTACTTTCTTGTCATCAAGACCTTTCCCGGCGGTCACCAGACAATATCCCAATGCACCGTTTGCCCTGGCGGCTTTGGCTTCTTCAACGATCTGTGAGATATCTTTATAGTTATAGCGTTCAATATCTGCATGATAACGTACAGATTGTGTACAGAACTTGCAGTCTTCCTGACATGTGCCAGAGAGAATATTGTTAATGGCACACAAAAATATCGCTTGCATTATTTACTTTCTTCTACATCGATCTTGTGTTTGCATTTAAAACATTCGTACACTTCTTTTCCACGAAGCGTCTTCTTCCCCATGGTGTAGTCACACTCAGGACATTTTTTGTCAACGGGTTCAAAATTCGCAATGAATTTACACTTAGGGTAGTTTACACAACCAAAGAACTTCCCTCTTCGACCTTCTCTTTCCTGCAATTTACCGCCACATTCAGGGCAGGGAACCGTCAGTTCTTTTGCAGGTTCAAGAGACTTGGCATTTTTACATTTCGGGTATGCAGAACAGGCAAGGAATTTCCCTCTTTTTGAGTTCTTTATCACCATCATTGAACCGCATTTTTCACATTTTTCGTCTGTCTCTTCAGGACCTTCCACTTCAGTTCCATCCGTATTTTTTGTGTATTTACATTTAGGGAAGTTGGAGCAGGCGATGAACTCACCATAGCGACCTTTGCGTAAAAGAAGTTCAGAGTCACATTTTGGGCAGTTCTCACCTGTCGGGATAGCAATTTTAAGACTTTTAATATTTTTCTTGCCATCTTCTACCTTTTGTAAAAAAGGAGTATAAAATGCTTTTAGAATAGTTTGCCAGTCTGTCTTTCCCTCAGCAACTTCATCAAGTGTCTCTTCCATGTTAGCCGTAAAGCCAGAATCAACGATCTCAGGAAAATGCTCTTCAAGCATTTCTGTAACAGTAAATGCTATTTCTGTAGGATGAATACGTTTTTTCTCCAACTCAATGTATTTACGTGTCTGCAGCGTGCTTACGGTAGGTGCATAGGTACTTGGACGACCTATGCCAAGTGACTCCAGTTTTTTAATAAGGCTGGCTTCATTGTATCGCGCCGGTGGTTCTGTAAAGTGTTGCTCTTGCTTTATTTCATCAAGGTTTACAGCTTGACCTTTTTCCAGATCAGGTAAAAGTTTGTCTTTGTCTCCGTGTCCGGTAACTCTGTAGAAACCGTCAAAAAGAAGTTTTCTCCCACTCGCTTTAAAGGTACATTTATCCCCTTTAAAAAGGATACTTTGTGACTCAAGCTCTGCTTCTGTCATTTGACAAGCCAGAAAACGATTGTAGATGAGTCTGTATAGCTTAAGTTCATCTACAGAGAGGTAATCGGCAGCCATTTTTGAGTCAAATTCAACCATCGTAGGGCGTATCGCTTCGTGCGCTTCCTGTGCACCTTTGGATTTAGTGACATAATTCTTCGCTTTTCCCGGAAGATATTTGTCCCCATAGGTAGCTTTGATGTACTCTCTTGCAGAGGTCACTGCCTCTTTTGCAAGGTTCATGGAGTCTGTTCTCATATAGGTGATGATACCCATGGTTCCTTTGTCTGTTTTGACACCTTCATAAAGCTTTTGAGCAACCATCATTGTTTTTTTAGGCGAAAAACCTAATTGTGTAGAGGCTGTCTGCTGAAGTGTCGATGTCATAAATGGTGGGGGTGTTTTGGTTTTTCTTTTGCTCTTGTCTATGGATGCTACGACAAAAGATTCACCCTTTGCCGCAGTGGTGATCTCTGTGGCATCTGCTTCGGTCTTAATCGTGAGTTTTTCTATCTTTAACCCATTATAATCATAAATAGAAGCATCAATATTTTTTTGGAAAAGCGCATCTATGGTCCAAAACTCTTCAGGCTTAAAGGCTTTGATCTCTCGTTCTCTCTCTATAACCAGTTTGAGAGTAGAACTCTGTACTCTACCGGCACTCAATCCCTTTTGGATCTTACTTGCAAGAAGAGGTGAAAGTTTATACCCTACAATACGGTCAAGCAGTCTTCTTGTCTGCTGGGCATCTACAGAATCCATATCAATTTTACGTGGATTCTCAAGGGCATGCTGAATGGCAGACTTGGTAATTTCATGAAAGACGATACGCGGAAGTTCAGTAGGCTCTTTTCCTATGGCTTTTGCAATATGATAACCGATAGCCTCACCCTCACGGTCCTCATCGGTTGCGATAAAGACTGTTTCTGCCTGTTTTGCAAGTTTCTTCAACTCTTTGACCGTAGGGTTTGCATCTCTTGGAATGGAATATTTGGGTACAAGATCACCCGTTTCATCATCAACAGTGATCCCAAATGTACTTTTTGGCAAGTCTCGTATGTGCCCTTTTGAAGCGATGACTTTATAGTCTTTGCTTAGGAAATTGGTTATGGTTCTTGCTTTTGCCGGTGATTCGACTATAATTAAATTTTTCATTAATACCTTACTTTTCTTCTTTTTTTAGGATCCTTGGAAGTGTAATACCTGTTTGACTTTGATACTTCCCTTTTCTGTCAGAGTACGTTGTTTCACACTGCTCGTCGCCTTGGAAAAATAGAACCTGGGCGATTCCCTCATTGGCATAAATTTTTGCCGGAAGGGGTGTAGTGTTGGAGATCTCTATGGTAATATGCCCTTCAAACCCAGGTTCAAAAGGTGTGACATTTACGATGATCCCGCAACGCGCATAGGTACTTTTGCCTAAACAGATAGCCAGGGTATCACTTGGCATTTTAAAATACTCAATGGTTCTTGCAAGAGCAAAAGAGTTAGGAGGTACGATACAGACGTCACCTTTAAAATCCACAACATTATTTTGGTTGAAATCTTTTGGATCGACCACTTCAGCATTGATGTTCGTAAAAATTTTAAATTCATTAGAGACACGTATGTCGTAACCGTAAGAGCTTAGCCCGTAACTTACTACACCCTCTCCTACCAAACCTTCACAAAAAGGTGTGATCATCTCTTCCTGTGTAGATTTTTCGCGTATCCATTTATCGGATTTTAATCCCATTGTTCTTCCTTATCTTATGACTTTAACGTCAGCATTTGTTTTTAGTTTTTCAAAATAATCTTTGAGTGCTTTCCCTTGTTGCTGCTGTCTCCACTTCCCGGCAACAGCACCTTTGGCATCCTCAAAAGACATAGATCTTTGACCGTTTTTAGAGATAATTTTATAACTTATATATTTATTTCCATCATTGATCGGGCGTGTAAATGAACCATTTTGTGTTTGTAAAATAGGTCCAAGCAGAGCAGAATTGATATCTTTCGTAGATTTTTTTACAGAACGGCTTTTTATTCCTTTTTTCTTCTTTGTCTCAAGAAATTTTTTCATACTATCTTCAGATACAGAAGAATATTCGATCATAGATATACTTTTTGG
>JAGGRU010000012.1 GCA_021159425.1 Sulfurovum sp. | reverse complement strand
CAAAGTAGAAATGGGAGATAAAGAGATGAATAAAATTGAAAATATTCGTGACCGTCTTCAGAGAAAACGGGAAGAACGCCAAAAAAATCTCAAATCTAAAAAATAGCAATGAATGAAATTGAGCTAGAATGAAACAGAAAATTCCGCATTTGATTGATCAAAAACATAGAGGAAAAAGTTTTCCATGGCAGCACCCTAAATCATTAGCTGAAGATCCGGAAGCCCACAAAAGAACTGAACAGATCGTTAAAAGTCCAAGCTATATCATTGCTGAGCAAGATACGGATTTCTTGCAGCAGCATGAGACATTGGGTGTTCGCTTGGATCTGGATTATCTGAAAGCAGAACTGCTTTTAGGAACTCTGTTTCCAGTTCCACTATTTTGCGATTAGAAAATTACATTTTTTAGAACGGGCAAAAGCACTTGTCGTCTTTCCCGGCGGCTTTGGAACAATAGATGAACTCTTTGGTGCACTGACACTGATCCAAACGCGGAAAATAGAGCCTATTCCTATTGTGCTTGTCGGAAAAGAATATTGGAAACATATAATGGATATGGATTTTTTCGAATATGAGGGAGTGATCGATTTGGAAGAGCGGTCACTTTTTTGGTATGCCGAAGATGCACAGGAGATATGGGAAAGCTTGCTTACGTGGCATCGGCTCAATCAAACATCACTATTTTAAACCAGAAATATATAATAGGATTATGAAAATTACTTCTAAAACCGGAGCATCGCGCTTGTTGGTCTTGCTTGCTGCTGTCGTTAGCTTAACAGTGATGGTGCTTGCACTTATTTATGTAAGCAAGGAGTCCAATCAAGTCATCACTATTCTTGTCGGGTTTATTGTTGTTGCCTCAACTGCAGAAATTGTACTTCGAAAAATAGCAAAATTTATGTAAACATTATGGCATTTCACTTTTAAGTTGTTTTTCAAAAGCTTCTGTAATGACTTCTGCCTGTACCAGACCTTCAAGAAAGATCTTTCCATCCAGTACGAAACTGGGGTCTTTGGTGATCCCTGCATCAACGGCCTTGAATGTATCGTACTCGTAAGTGAAACGTATGCGTAGTGGTAAGTGCTTGACAGAACAGCTTAAGCGTTTGGAAAACTTGGCTGTGCTGATTCTGTCTCCGTAAAGCACGCCTTCAAAAATAGGATATTCGGTATGAGAAGCATTGAGTACTTCTCCATTTTCCATGGTATGGCAGGCTTCATTCATGGGTGTCTCATGTAGTATATGCATAGTTAAAAATCATCTTCTTCATCAAAAAAAGCATCTGCTTCTTTCTTTAACTTCTCTTCTTTGAGTGCATTTCGCTGTGTATCGCTCATGAGCATACTTGAAACCTTTTTGACAAGGAAAGTCTTGGATTCCACTTTTGTTGCATAGACATAGGTACCGACGATCAGCAAGCCTGTGACCATAAGTACGATGGCTTTTTGTGCCGGGTTGAAGGTTTGCACAGGATCTTTCTGCTTGATCTCACAGGCACCGCCGGGGCAGTGTGTGGCTTTTTCTTTCTTTATCAGATTGTAGATCATGCATCCAAAACAGATAGAGAAGGCCGACTCGCTCAAAAGCAGCAGCAAGCAGATAACACAGATGAGTACCTTGACGGGATTAGGTACAAAATGAATGACGAGCATATAGAACATTGGGATTGCCAGTATCAGCCCCAGTCCCCAGGCAAAGCGTTTCTGTGCCGCACCAACATATTCAGGTGTCTGGTTGCGTACAAAAAATCTTCCCAGCAACAGACTTGGAGAGTAGTTTGGGTTGATAACCCTAATAATAAAATCGATGGTAAAGAAAGTAATGAAAAATTTTGTTACGATCACATGTCCCAGCATAACAGCATTCATTAAACTTAACATGCCAAGAGCAAACAGTATGCCTGCGCCTGCACGCGCTTCTCTTTCATTTACAACTCTAACATCGTAGCCTGGTACCACTTCTCCATAGGTAAAAAAATCTTTCATTTATCCTCTTTTCTTTTTTATTGATCTTTGAATTTTTTTCTGTCCGCATCAAATATGTAGGCATACATCGGTACATAGATCAGTGTCAACAGCGTACCTATCAAAAGTCCGCCGATAGCTACATCGGCAAGCGGACTGAGTCTTTCAAGTCCAACAGCTGTTTCCATGGCAATGGGGATCATACCTGCAATGGTGGCAAAAGCAGTCATCATAACCGGTCTGAATCTTACTGTTACACTGTCCAAAGCACTCTGGTATGGTGATTTGCCATTCTCTTTGTTCATTTGGTAGAAATCTATCAGCAGGATGGCGTTTTTAATGATGATTCCAAAAAGAAGCAGAATACCCAAAAGACTTGGCATACAACTCGGTTTGTCAAAGAGCAGCATGCCCCAGCTTGCCCCTATCATGGAGAGTGGTAATACCAGTATCATAATGAAGGCCATTCTCACTGACTTATAGATAGCGATCAAACTCATGAGCAGTACAACAATACCAAGACCTATGGCTTTTGCCATACGCTTGAAACTGTCATCTATTTGTGCGATATCTCCTGTCTGGGTGGTTACAAACCCTTCATCTTTAACATTTTTGAGTGCCTCAAGCGTATCATCTGTCAAGTGTGTGACCGGTCTTTTGGCTCTGTATCCGTTGACATCCAGAGAGTAGAGCATATTGTTTCTCTCTATTTTTGCAAAGGTCAACTCTTTCTTGATCGATGCTATTTGGCTGAGCGGGATATCTCCTGATTTTGTGTGTATAGGCAAAAGCTTCAGTGTCTCAAGGTTTTTGGTAAATTTGTCTTTGAGGTAGATACGCACAAATTGGGTATTCATAGACTCAAGATTGGCATTGAGTGACGCTACCTGACCTTTTATAGGAATCTGCATCGCTACATTATAAGGTGTTATACCGTAACGCAGTGCCTTGTTCCTGTCAATGTCAATGACATATTCACTGAAATCCTTGTCCCAGCTTGTGGAGACAGAAGTAAGTCCTTTGACCGTTTTCATTGCCTCTTCAATTTTCTTTGAATAGGTATTTAATCCCTCAATTTGAGGGGAAGAGATACGTGTATCTACAGTTGCCTTAATGGAAGAGAGTGCGGTCGCCCCAAAGTCAAATACATCATTGCGTTTAAGACCTTCAATGTGTGAGAGTTTGTCTCTGATCTCATTTTCAAGTTCCCATATGCTTTGCTTACGATCAAATCTGTTGATACTGTTGATGGTTATGGTTGCTTCAGTAGGCAGGTTACCGCTTCCCAGACTGAGTACACCCATCTCTCCACCAAAAGCAATAGAACTTTTTGTTGCCCAAGGCTGCTTGTGAAGCCAGACAAGGAACGGTTTGAGCTTCTTTTCTGCTGCATCTACAGTTTCATTGGCTGAAAAAGCAATCTGTGCTTTAATAATACCGGTATCCATAGGAGGCATGGCATCTTTACCGATGGTCGGCATGACATTTTTCAGACTGAAGAGTAAAAAGGCTAAAACACCAAAAGTAAGGAGCACTCTTCGTCCTATTTTCCAACCACTGTTTGAGAAACGGATGATATCTTCATAAGGACCCACCAGTTTCCCGATCGTATGTTCATAGAACCACTCAAAGCTCTCTTCGATCTTGCTCTTTTTTACACCATTTCTGTAAAGCCATGCTGAAAGCAGGGGAATAAAAGTAATAGAGAGGAAATAGGAGGCCATAAGGGCGATGATAAGTGTTTCAATCAGTGGTTTAAATATTTTTTGCGGAAACCCGCCTACAAACATTAAGGGGAATAAAATAGCGATCGTAGCCAACGTACCTGCAAAAATAGGACTGATGACTTCTTTTGTACCATTTTTGATAGCAGTTTGAAGATCTTCTTTTGTCTCAATAAGGTGTCTTTCTATATTTTCCAGTACAACGACGACATCATCGGTCAGCATCCCCAATGCAAGGATAATAGCTGTGTAGATAACAAGGTTAAGCTCCCCTCCTGTCATCCAAATAATAGCAATAGTTGTGAAGAATACCATAGGAATAGAGAGACCTGCTGCAACGATCGCCCGAAAGTTCCCTAAAAAGAGCATAATGACCAGGAGAGAATAGATAATAGCTTCTTTCAGGGCATCGAGCATATTATCATTGGCCTGCTCTATGAGGTCTCTTTGCGTATCAGAGATCTCAAACTGTATGTTGGGATACTTTTGCTGCAGTTTTACCATCTCTGCACGTGCTGCTTTTGAGACATCAAGCACAGATCCTCCCGGAGCCCTTTGTATGGCTAAAGCAATACTTGCTTTACCATTTCCCAGATACCCACTGGTACGTTTTTTATGCCCCCATCTGACTTCTGCAATATCTTTCAGTCTGATATTGGGCATAATAAGAAGATTTTGAAGATCCAGTACATTGTCTTTTTCTCCATAGATCGTCACCGTATAAAAGCTGTTCTCACCTTTTATAAAACCGACAGGAATGTCTTTGTTCTGTGCAGTGATCACTTTGCTTATTGTTTCAAAATCCACACCGTATTTTTTTGCTTTGAAAGGGTCTATTTCAACATTGATCGCACTTTCATATCCACCGAATACTTCAACATTTCCTATGGTTTTGTTGCTTAACAGATAGGGTTTTATAAAACTGTCAGCTATTTTTCTGATCTCATCAAGAGAGAGATCTCCATTTTTTGAACTCAAGGCAATAACATCTACAGGAAGCGTAAAGTCTCCGGCTGTATAAACAGCAGGGTTAAGACCTGCAGGGATCTTCGCTTTTGCAATATTCAGTGCATTGGCAACATCAACTGCTGCTTCATTCAAACCTTTTTTGTAACTGAATTCAGCAGTGACAATAGAAAAGTTTGCCACATTGACAGAACTTACATCGGTGATGAACCCCAGCCGTGCCACTTCCTCTTCAATAGGTTTGGAAACTGTTGATGCTGCTACTTTTGCTGTAGCTCCCGGAACAGAGGTAATAACAACGATCTTGGGCGGGTTTGCATCAGGAAAGAGGTTTTTTGGAAGTGTGGTCAATCCCACAACACCCATAATGAAAAAACCTGCTATCAAAGAGTAAAGCAGATAAGGTCGTTTATAAAAAAAATCAAACATTTACCGCTCCTTTACTTTTTTTCTCTGATAGCATATCCGCTTAGCAGTTTAAGAAGAATATCCTGTTTGGCTACAATGATCTTTTGCCCTTCCAATGTGTCAGAGATGACAACACCTTCCTGACCTTTTTTGAGGATCTGTATCTCTTTAGCTACGGCTTTTCCCTCTTTTGCAAGCAGTACATAGCTCTTGCCGTTTCGGTTCAGTATAGTGTCAAACGGTAATGCTGTTCCTTCACCTTTAAAAATGATAATGTCTACTTCCACTCTGTCTCCTGCTGTCAAACCTTTTGCATCCACAAAGGCTTTGTATTCATTTAGTCCGTTGAAAGTACTTCTCAAGTTATTGAGTGTGTATGCTTTTTGATTGAAAATCACTGCTTGCGGTGTCACATCCTGAGGTACTCTTATCATGAGAGAGAAATCTTTGTCTGCACTGATCTGTACCAAGGGTTTGCCCGGCATGGTAATATCTCCCGCTGCTGCAAATGATTTGGAAATGATCCCTGAGATCGGTGCGGTCAATGTAGCATAGTCCAGTTGATTCTTCAATGCTTTGAGATTCGCATTAAGACCGGCAAGTGCAGACTGCTCTTTTTGAAGCTGTTCTATGGATGCACCTTTGACTTTGTAGAGTGCTTTGGTACGCTTATGGCTCTTCCGGAGATTTTCAAGTGCTATCTTCGCTGCGATGATCTTTGCATTGAGATCTGTGGTATCAAGTTTAGCAACGATCTCACCTTTTTTTACAAGATCTCCGCTTTTTTTTATCTGTTCTATACGTGCAGCGATCCTTGATGAGATCTTGACATCTGTTTCATTGACACTCTCTGCAAGGTAAGGTAGGGTCAATGTAACATTTGAAACTTTTGGGATCATGGTCTGTACAACGATCGGATAGACCTTTGCAAGCGGTTTGGATGCTTCCTGGGCTTTTTTGTTATTAACAGCTTTCATCCCCAAAACAACGAGCAGGGCAATCACTGCTAAGATTATGACTATTTTTACGATTTTTTTCATTTGACTATCTCCTTAAGATCATTTCCATAGATGACGGCAAGCTGTGCAAGGTCTTGCCACTGTTTTGCACGAAAGTTGTAAAGGTTGGCCTTTGCATTGGCGAGGGCATCTTCGTAACGCAGGTACTCTTCTTGTGTGATGCTCTCGTTTGTGAGTGAAACTTTGGCGATCTTCAAGAGTTTTTTCTGGTCATTGACACTTTTTTGTGCCAGTTTGACGGATCTTTTTAAGAGTACCAGTTCTCTGTCAAGTTGTCTTGCCTGTACGCTCAAAGAGTGTTTTGTCTGATCAAGATTTGTTTTCTCTTTCATATAGTCAACTCTTGCCTGCTGGGATACTGTACTTTTTGAACTGTCAAAAAGAGGCATAGAGACGTAAACCCCTGCTGTGCCGTAATGTTCTCTGACTGAATTTCCGTTATTGTAGGCATCAGCCTGACTGTAGGTGTAGTTTCCTTTTGTGACTATACTTGGGATAAACGCTTCATCTGCTGCCTGCATCCCTTTTCTGCTGGCTTCCACTTTTTTCTGCAAAGGTTTCAGTGCAAAGATCTCACCTTTTCTGACCGACCTTCGTACTCGCAGCGGCACAGACCTGCTTAAGTGTATTCCTGTAAGTGTTTCGATCTTGGAAGAGAGTAAATTGATATTTTGTTCTATGTTATTTGTTGCAATATCCAGTTCATTGATATTGCTGTTAAGTACAAAAATGGCACTTTGGGGCACACGTCCCTCTTTCACTTTCATCTTTGTAGTCATCTCTGTCTGCTGAATGGAGCGTTTTTTTGCCTGCAGTGCAGCTTTGAGAGATTCAAGATATCTTAGCTGTGCAACGGAACCGACAACAACGGCTTCTCTTTGAATAAGATTGAGTTTTCTCTTCTCTTTTGCAGCCAGGTGTAAAAGGTCTGCCTTGTCTTCAAGCGTATAGATGGACTTCACGAACAGCGGCCAGGTAAAATTTACCCCCTCGCGCAAGATACCTTTACTGAAGGGCTGTCCGATACTCTGGTCTTTCACCATCCCGATCATGGTATTCGGAGGTACAGGAAGCAGTCCGGTAGGAGAATTTGAGATTTCATACCCTCCGTAAAGATTGACAGTTGGCATCAGTTTGTCACTGACCGCCTGTCTGCCCAGTGTACTCTTTTCTACATCCAGATTATCAAGCCGATGCTCCGGTCTGTTCTGCAGGGAGTTCAGTAATGCAGTGATGGAAGTTGCATGTATGAACACCGGAATACACAGTGCCGCAAGCATACTTTTTTTTAACATGTTAAAGCCTTTATGATTTTTTTGGAAAGATTTTCAATGACATCTTCAATATTGGGATCAATAGCTTTATTGCTTTCATTTAAAAGATCAAATACTCTTTTTCTGAGCGTTTTCGTAGTAATAGAGGAGGTCAGTGTATTTACAACCATCATCTGTATCATAAAAGGATTTTCACACTCGAAAATACCTTTCTTCTTGCCACTTTCTAAAATAGAAGCCAGACGTTTAAGTGTTTTAGACAGTTCGATCACGCAACTGTCAGGCATGGACTTTGCATCATTGGCGATCTCTCTTGCAAATATAGCAGAGAAACAGGGGGTTTCTATGAGGTAATTTCCAAATGTTTGAATGTACACAGTCAGATTCTCTTCGGGGTTTTCAAGAATAGTGTTTTGTTCTATAATTCTTGAAAGTTCTGAAAATCTTTTAAGCAGTACTGCTTCATAGAGGGCTGCTTTATCTTTAAAATGGTAATAAATAGCAGGTTTGCTAATATCACACTCTTTGGCTATGGCTTCAAGAGATGTTGCTTCATATCCGTATTTTGAAAAATATTCACCTGCTATATCTGTGATCATCTCTTTTTTGGAGATTTTTTTATTCATGATTGTTCCTACTTACTTATCGGTAAGTAAGTATATAGTTTTTAAATTAAAATAAACTTTTGAAGTAGGTGTGAAGAACAAATCATTTAATCAGATAAAAAATATGAAGAATTCATTTGTTACTTCTGATGAAATAGAGATAGGACTTGGCAAATTGCTTGATGAACTCTTTATTTCTTTATGCTTTTCAAATAATGGAACATTGAAATTTCTCCAAAGAATGGACCGAAAAAATTAAGAATTGGTACAAAGTTGAAAAGTATAGAAACAAAACTAATGGTTCCCAAGCCTTTCCATTTTCCTTTGATCTCTTTGGTATCTACCTCTTCATAAACCAAGGCAGCTGCATCGTAAGACATTGTATCTTTTACCAGATAGTTCCACAACACTGTCTGCACCAAAATATTGATCACCGGTATAAAGAGTAAAGGAAAAGCAATAAGTGATGCGATCAAGTAGAGTGCACTGTCCTTTAATGTGTACCCGACAATCTTGAAAGTATGGTCTCTTACCACATCATCTTCTTTAAAATGTCTTTTCTCCACCGAACTCATCAAAGGTTTGGAAAAAACAGAAGCAAGGAAGATCATACTAACAACAATAGCATTGTAGATGAAATAAAAGGCGATCAAAAAGGCAATACCTTTCTCTACGGTCTCAAAAGGAAGCCAGGTTAAAAGTTGGAGGAACTGATGGTAAAAGTACTCTCCTTTGAAAAACCAGACAACAGACCAGAATACAGCAGACCCCAGTATGACCCAAATACTAAAAGAAGTATATTTTTCTTTTGATACAGTACGTAAAATGAAATTACCAAAAAAAGCGAAGATCAAAGCAAAAGTGATGATGACAAGTTGGAACCATAAAAAGGTTGAGAGCATCCAGGCACCATTAGATCGTACCATGGAAAAAGGTACAAATTCTATAATGGCAGAGCTCAAAGCGATCATATGATCCCAAAGTAAATAGCCTATAAAACCCCAAACAACGCTCACTAGAAAACCACTGAGCAAGGCATACTTCATCGTATTCCAGGTAAGGATCTCTTTAAAACCGAATATCATTGCATTCATTATATTTTTCATTTTATTTCTCTCCTATTATATGTTTAATTTCATTTTCTACCTTAGAGAGTAAAGCACTGGGTATTTGTTTGCTGACAACTCTTTTAGTGATAAGTCTAAGTCCTACTTCTATAAGGAAAGCAAGAACAAACCCTGCTGTAATGTAATACCCTACAGCGGGAATATGCTTACTCGTATAGCCAAGTGCTAAAATAATTGCACCTGCTATAGTTAGTATAGCAAGAACAATTAATGTTTTTGATGCTTGTGTTTTTCTTATGATGAGTAAATGTCCTATATGTACCAAAGCATGAATGAATAAAATAGAAATAGAACCGATTGCAGCAATTTCATTCAGATCAAACGTGAGTACAAACACTATGAGTATGGCTGTACTTACTAGTAGTCCTTCGCTGCTGTGCCATACATTTCTTTTATATACTTCAGGCAATTCACCATTCTTTGCCATCTGATAAGTGACATTGGTCACTGCATACAGATTGGCATTGATAGAGGATGCTGTGGAAATCAGTGCAGCTACTGCCATGATGGTAAAACCTATCTGCCCGAAAGCAGGTTTTGCCGCTTCAGCCAAAGCATAATCCTGTGCGTTTATGATTTCAGGAAGTGTCAAATTGCCAAATACGGCAAAGGTAACTGCCACATACAGCAGCATTACAAAGCCAATGGCAATAAACATTGCTTTTAACATAGTTTTTCCGGGATCATCCATATCTTCTGCTGTGTTCGTGATCACTCTGAAACCTTCATAAGCAAAAAAGGTAAGTGCCACAGAAGAAAATATATTCATTACAGGTGGTGCATCTTTAAGAGAAAGTAGTGCAGGATTGATATAAAAAAATACAACAACGGTAAAGAGTATAATAATACAAAGCTTGATGATAACAATGACATTTTCACTCTTGGCGATCAAAGCACTGCCTGCAAGATTGATAACCATAAACAACAACAGTATACCTACCGCAAATAGATTTGCATATAACACACTATCGGAGCCTATAGCCATCATTGAGGCGTATGTACCAAAAGTTTTAGCCACCATTGCTATGGCAACCATTGCGGAAAGATAAAAAAGTACAGAAACAGAACCCGAAAAAATACCTTCACCGTAGCCCTGTACCAAATACTCAACAATGCCTCCCCGACTGGGGTATGCGGTAGCCAGTTTTGCCAAAGAGTAACCACTCAACAGTGCAATGATCCCACCCAAAATAAAAGAGATCCATACTAAATTACCGGCTATTGCTCCTGCTTCACCGAGTAGGACAAATATCCCGGCACCGACCATAGAGCCAATACCAAGAAAGACTGCGGACCAAAGACCAAAGGCTTTTTTACTTTTTGTCATTATTTACTGTATTTGTATCTATTGTGTCTGAGGTATGATCGTTCTGTTTTTTAAGCTCTTTTTCCACATTATTTAAAACATTTACACCCATAAGCAGTGCCAATCCATCAAAAAAAAGTGAGAAACCGACCAGTAGACCAATGAGCAACACAGAAGTGTGTGGCCATCCGATCACAAAGATCATTGCCATTAGAAGTGAGAGGATCGCATTGATAGCCCAGATACCCCAGCCTTTATTCGGGTAAAAAGAACTCGCCATCATAAAACCTGAAAAGGCATCCATGAAAAAGTAGATGGAAAAGAGCAGTCCGAGTGTAGCAATTCCCGTTGCAGGGGAAACCAGCATATAAATACCTACACCAAGAAAGATGAGTGTTTTCAGCCAACCTCTCCAGTCGGAAGCATCAGTAGCATAGGTAAAATAGCCTGTAAGTACCCCCACCATGATCAACAGCCATGAGACAAACACCAGTGTTGTCACTGAGGCTGCAACAGGGAACATAGCACCTAAAAAGCCCAAGACCATTAAAATGACCCCAACGGTCTTCGCATTTTTTCTAAAGAGCTCAAACTGCTCCAATTCTTTTGGATGTTTCCACATTTTAATTCCTTTAATTTATCATTAATTTTATATTTTTTATAAAATTTTCTTCTATTAATTATAACTCTCGTAGGTTAATTGAAAATAAATGGTTTTTAAGTTTTACATATGAATACTTCACTGATAAGCTAATAAAAGTATGAAATCAAACTGTCTTTGCTATAATAATACTAATGCTTGTGAAATAAAAGTGATTTAGAAGGATTAAGCGTTATGGAATCAATCGATATAAATGTGTTAATGTTGGATAAAGAAAAATGAATGAAATCGAGCTAGGCGAACTGCTTCTATCTCTGTCTTTAGTCTTTGCACTAACTTATACCTTTGGATATCTTCTCTCCAGATTTCGTATTCCCAGTATTTTAGCAGCGTTATTTGTTGGAATAGTATTGAGCTATACACCTTTTTCTGCATTTATCCACTCTTCTACTGTCTTTGAAAATATGTTTTCCTTTCTTTCCAGTCTGGGTGTTCTTTTTCTTCTGTTTTATATAGGACTGCAGATCGAACTCGATGAGATGAAAAAATCCAGTTCTGACATTGTATGGCTGACTGTTTTAAATACCATTTTTCCTTTTATACTTGGTGTTGTTGCTATGCTTTTATACGGTTACGGCTGGGCAATTGCTCTTGTCATAGGGATGACACGTATGCCGACAGCTGAAGCGGTGATCGTACCGATCCTGGATGAGTTTAAGATGATCAAAACACGAGTCGGTACCTTTATTATCGGTGCAGGAGTGCTTGATGATATTATTGAAGTCATTTTAGTTGCTATTGTTTCTATCTGGATAGGCTCCAGGACAGGTGAGAGTCATGGAGGAGTGACAGGTCTATTGGCTGGTATCTTCGCCTTTATGCTGATCTCCTGGATCTTTTACCGATGGATGCCGCGCATTATGCAAAAGTGGAAGCCTGAAAATCTAAGTGCACTGATGATCTTTTCACTTGTTATTCTTTTTGGATTTGGGGGCTTTGGAGAATATGTTGAACTTGGAATGGTTGTCGGAGCCATTGTGGCAGGGGTTATTATGCGGCCTCTGTTTGAAAATGAAGAGCAAAAAGGCGAATTACTTTCTAAAACAACACAGACTTTAAGCTATGGTTTTTTTGGTGTTCTCTTCTTCTTCTGGGTCGGATTCAATGCCGATATGGAAGGATTTCTACAAGAGCCTCTTTTGGCAATTGTGCTCTATCTGGCTGGAACATTTGGAAAGCTCTTTGGTGTTTTACTGATGGTGCCGATGAAAAAACTGCGTTTTAAAGAGGCAATCATTATTGGTGTCGGACTAGATGCCCGTCTGACGACGGAGATCATTGTTGCTCAACTGCTTTTCAGTGCGTCCATCATTGATTTGAAGCTTTTTACCGCACTGGTAGCTGCATCATCTTTTACCGCTATTACCGTTCCACTGCTCTTTTCACTGCTGATACGTTTTTGGGGTGAAGAGGTTTATCATGGGAAATAATACATTATGGCAGACTCAAAGTATTAAAAAAGTACGTAGAGCATTTAAAAGCAATATAAAAACCGGGTTACATGAAGAAGAAGCCAAAAAAAGAATAGAGGAATATGGTTTTAATGAACTGAAAAGCAAAGGTAGAACCCCCTGGTATAAAGTATTTTTACGACAATTCACAGATGTGCTTATTCTTATACTTTTTGCGGCAGCAGGGATTTCCCTGGCGATCGGTGAAACGGGAGATGCTATTACGATTTTGGTGATCATTTTCCTTAACGGGATTCTTGGATTCGTTCAGGAGTTCAAAGCCGAAAATGCCATAGAAGCATTAAGAGGAATGCTGCATCCTACCTGCAAGGTCATACGTGATTCCAAAGAGAAGATCATTGATGCCAAAGAGCTTGTTCCCGGAGATATCGTACTATTGGAGATCGGAGACAGAATACCTGCAGATCTGAGACTGATACAAAATTTTAATCTGAAAGTGGATGAGTCTATCCTGACAGGAGAATCAGCCTCAGTACATAAAGGAATTGAGCCGGTCGAAGAGGAAGCACCTCTTGCGGAACAGTCTGATATGGGCTGGATGGGTACCACGATCGTCAATGGCCGGGGAACAGGTATGGTTGTTCAGACAGGCATGCAGACGCAGTTTGGGAAAATCGCCAGCATAACAGAAAGTGCAGGAGGGGGAGCGACACCTCTTCAAAAGAAGCTTGCAGTATTGGGCAAAAAACTCGGGATCTATTCGGTTGCTATTTCTGTCCTTGTTGCGATGATAGGATGGCTGCTTGGAAAAGACCTGTTTGAAATGTTCCTTACCGGTATTGCATTGGCAGTTGCCGTTGTTCCGGAGGGGCTTCCTGCCGTAGTGACGATCACGCTGGCATTGGGCATTAAAGCAATGGCAAAGCAGAAAGCATTGTTGAGACATCTTCAGGCGGCTGAAACACTGGGTGCCGCAACAACGATCTGTACCGACAAAACCGGAACACTGACACAAAATCAGATGACTGTTAAAAAGATATGGCTTCCTTCAGAAGAGATCGAAGTGACCGGCAGTGGTTATGATCCTGCCGGTCACTTTGAAGTAGACGGAAAGAAGATCGATTATAAAAGTCATGCAGATCTTCTCATGCTCCTGAAAAGTGCTTTGGTATGCAATCATGCCAAGATCCAAAAAGATGATTCAGGCTGGGTAGCAATAGGGGAGCCGACTGAAGCATCTTTGGTTGTTGCCGCCTATAAAGCCTGGCTGGATTCTGATAAGAGCAGTACTGTTACCGTCAGTGAATTTGCTTTTAATTCTATTCGTAAACGAATGAGTATCATTCTGCATGAAAAGGAGGGATTGACGGCTTATGTCAAAGGGGCACCGGAAGTCATTCTTGAAAGAAGTACACATATTCTGAAAGAGGGGAATATACTTCCTTTGGACAAGACAAACAGAAATAAGATTGAATCAGCTTATGAAACAATGGCAAAGAATGGACTCAGGACACTTGCTATCGCTTTTCGTAAATTACCCAAAGAGACTCAATATTCCGAAGAGAGTGTTGAAAACGATCTTGTTCTGCTTGGTATCGCAGGTATCATTGATCCCCCGCATGAAGAGGTGCCTGAAGGCATCAAAATGGCAAAAACAGCCGGTATAAATATCATCATGATCACTGGTGACAACCCTGATACTGCTACTTCCATTGCACATTCAGTCGGACTTGAAACAGACAGGGCGATCACTTCTGCGGAGCTTGCACACATAGATGATGAAGCACTTGCTGCTGTGTTATCTGAAAAAGTACTTTTTGCCAGAGCTAGACCGGAAGACAAGCTCAGGATCGTAAAGATCCTTAAGGGTAGGGACGAAGTAGTGGCCATGACGGGAGACGGTGTCAATGATGCTCCGGCACTGAAAGAGGCTGATATCGGAATCGCAATGGGTAAAAAAGGTACAGATGTTGCAAAAAGTGCTTCCGATATAGTCCTGACAGATGATAATTTTGCCTCCATAATCAATGCTGTCAAAGAGGGTCGTCGTGAATATGATAACATACAAAAATTTGTACTTTATCTTTTAGCCTCCAACAGCGGTGAGGTGATCGCTATCTTTATCAATATTTTGTTAGGAGGTCCTTTGATACTGATCCCGGTACAGATCTTATGGATGAATCTGGTCACAGACGGGATGACGGCAGTCGCTCTGGGGGTCGAACCTGCCGATAAGGGTATTATGAAACGCCCGCCAAGGGATGTACATGAACCGATCCTCGATCGCCATGGTATCATAATGATCATTCTGCTTGGAAGCTATATCGGGCTGGCAACACTGGGGCTTTTTCACTACTATCTTGCAAAAGATCCACAGAACGGCATTCTGCTTGCACAAACAGTTGCTTTTACAGGGATCATTATTCTTGAAAAGATGAATGTTCTTAATTTCCGCTCTCTGCGTGAGCCAATGACTACAATAGGCTTCTTCACTAACAAGTGGATTTTACTGGCGATCACATTCACGATCGGTCTGCAGGTATGTGCCGTTTATGTACCGTTTTTGCAGGATGTGCTTCATACCACTGCTATGGGCTGGGAAGATTGGGGTATAATAGTATTAGTGGCATTGCCGATATTTATTATCACGGAGATTTACAAGTGGATACGATGGAAATAGCAATTATAGAACAGATCGGTGTTACCCTCATCATAGGACTAATGATTGGCTTACAGCGTGAAATGTATTATCATCGTAAAGGACGAACCGGTTTTGCGGGGGCAAGGACATTTGCGTTGATTGCCCTTTTGGGTTATCTTAGTGCATGGATGCAAAATTTTATACCATTTTTTCTTCATGTTTCTCTTTTACTGTTCGGCTTACTGGTTTTGGTTGCTTATGTTTATAAAACCGTGAAAACCGATTTCCATGGATCTACCACTGAAATCGCCTCTTTTATAACTTATATTCTGGGTATGATGATGTATTTTTCATTAGAAAGTTATGCTGTCCTTATAGCAGTGATCATGTTGCTTTTACTTGAAATAAAAAGCACGCTTGTCAAAATAGAAGAACAGATAACACCGCCCGATATTACATCTGCCATACTTTTTCTGGCTATGACCTTTGTTGTATTGCCTCTTCTCCCCAATGAAATGATCGGGCCGTTCAATATGTTCAATCCTTACAAAACATGGCTCATGGTTGTACTGGTAGCCGGTATCTCATTTCTTGGTTATGTAGCCATTAAGATACTTGGAAATAAAAGAGGTGTCTATCTTACAGGGATATTTGGTGGTCTTGTATCGTCGACTGCAGTCTCTATAACCCTTTCAAAACTCTATGTACTAAAGCAGGAGTATTTGAAAAACTTTGTCGGTGGTATCGCTATTGCCTCTACGATCATGTATATCAGGGTGCTTGCAGAAACTGCTGTTTTTAACTCCAGTCTTGCCAAGTCTCTCGCTCTTCCTTATATCTCAGCTACAATAGCAGGTCTTGTTTTTGTTGTTTATCTTTATAAAAATGAAACAGTACATAAAGTGGAACATATTGCTGTAACAAACAATCCGCTTGAACTTTCTGAAGCATTAAAATTGGGATTACTGTTTGGTATTATCTTTGGTTCGATCGGGATATTTCAGTCAAAATTTGGAGATTCCGGTGTCTATGTCATTTCATTCTTGTCAGGCTTGACAGATGTGGATGCCATCACACTTTCACTCTCTCAACTTGCAAAAGTGAAAATATCTGAACTTACGGCTATGTACGGCATAATGATCGCAACTATTGTAAACTCCATAGTAAAACTGGGTATTGTTTTTGTTCTTGGAGGTAGAAAACCGGGAATGCTTATGGCTATTTTTTATCTTTTAAGTATTGGTTCCATGATCATTACTTTTAGTATAATGTAGTTATTAAAGATTTTAGTAGACAGTTAATCGTTTAAGTGTTTTTGTTATAATCGATTAAAATAAAAATCATAAGGAAATAAAATGGTAGAATTTATGAAAAAAGCAATGGATTGGGTTTTGGAAAAAGAGGCAGATGCAGCAAAAAACTGTCATGCTAAACCAGAAGATATTGATAAGCAAATAGAGATGATAGAGAAGAAAAAAGAGGCTTTGACAAAACAATATAATGATAATATGGGTGAACTGGAGCATGTTTTAAATAAGTTGCATACTATTAAAGCAGTAAGTTTAAAATGCAGTACTGCTAGTAAATAAGCGTTAAACATGGGATCAAAAAAGAGTTTAGGATTTAAAGAACTGGTTGCCATTGCGATAGGCGGTATGGTGGGTGGTGGGATCTTCACTATACTTGGGATTGCTGTCTCTATTGTAGGATTTTTAGCTCCTTTTGCCATTGCCTTGGGAGGGATCATCGCTTTTTTTGCAGCCTATTCCTATGTCAAGCTTGGGGTCTATTATAAAGATGAAGGGGCAACCTATGCGTTTTATAAACGTACCTATCCTGACTCACCTATGGCAGCATCATTCATAGGATGGTATACGATATTCGGTTATATCAGCACCTTGGCTCTCTATGCCTATACTTTCTCCTCTTACGGTATCAGTGGCTTTGAATTTGCAGATAATGAGATCATACGTAAAGCTGTTGCCATAGCAATTATCTGGCTCTTTGCACTCGTCAATCTTTGGAGTGTCAGAGGGATGGGAAGACTTGAAGATTTGATGGTCTATACAAAACTTGTTATTTTATTTATAATCTCTGTGGCACTTATGTACTATGGGAAAACAGATTTTCATACTTTCACGCAGACATTTGCAAAAGACTTTGATCATAGCAGTACGATGAATATAATTATCGTTGCTTCTGTTACTTTTGTTGCCTATGAAGGCTTTCAATTGGTGATCAATGCAGTAAATGAGATGGAAGATCCTGAAAAAAATATTCCAAAAGCTATTTATACTGCTGTGATACTGGTTGCCGTCATATATTTTATTATTGCACTTGGAGCAGTGATGGCAATACCTGTAGAAGATCTTATTAAAAATAAAGAGTATGCACTTGCTTCGGGTGCGGAAGCTATTATGGGGTCTTGGGGAAGTAACCTGGTTATTATTGGTGCTGTTCTTGCAACAAGTTCGGCTATCAGTGGCACCATGTTCGGTTCATCACGACAAATGGCTCGTATTGCCGATGACGGATACCTTCCAAATATTCTTAGCAAACGAAAAAAACATATTCCTACCCATGCTATCACAGCTATGGCAGCGACAGCAACACTGTTGATCCTTGTGGGAGGTTTGAGACTTATTTTGGAATTTGGAAGTATTACATTCTTACTGGTTTCTCTGCTGATGGCTATTGCTAATTTTAAAATAAGGAAAAGAACAAACTCTTCGACACTCTTTACCATTATTGCTATTCTTGGTCTATTAACAGGGGTAACCCTCATTCTCTTTTATGAGTTTAAGACACAGCCGGACCAATTGTTCTTTATTGCCGGTCTTTATGCGGTTTTGAGTATAGGAGCACGGGGTTATGCAAAGGTACAGAAAGTAGTATAATAGTACAATATCATATTAAAAATACAAAGGGAACAATTTGACACCACAGGAACAAGAAATAGAAAAAATGCAAGGTGAGATCACAACAGAGTTAAGAGCAGTTTTTAAGGCAAATATGAAAATATTTGATTGGGATATCCCCGAAAATGATGATAAGAAGTCTGCACAACTCATCATTGATGTGATGCAAAAAGCAATGGATGGGCTAAAATCTGAGATTGAAGCCGGAAAATACGATAACTATTAAGGAGAACATGAATGAGTAAAAGCAATTTAAAACATTTAGAAACGATCAAAGAGAATATTGACAAATCAGGTGCATTAAGCCAGGAAGAGAAAAGTGATTCTATGAAACGTATAGAAGAGTGGTACGCAGAAGATCAGGCATGGGATGCACTTATGGTTGAACTTAGTGAAATTTCACCAAAAGTAAAAACTGTTTTAGCTG
>JAGGRU010000131.1 GCA_021159425.1 Sulfurovum sp. | reverse complement strand
TTAATGGTGTTAGAGGTTTCCTAATATGCATGAATAAAGGCTAAACAGACCATGGACAAGCACCTCATCGATGACATTAAACATATATCACTCTCTCTTTTCAATAAAAACTTTTTCTCTGTATACCATGGTTCTATTTCTGCAAGGATCTCTGAAAATTCTTTTATCATTAACTCACAAGATACTATTTTGGATGAAATAACAGAAGCATCACTTGTCAAACTTGATTGTCAAAAGAGAGATTACAGATGGAGTTTGGCAAATTCCGATGCGCATATACATGAACTTATCTATAAAACCATAGCCAATGCAAAATATGTAAGTTATACTATGCCGCCTTATGCAACAGCGTATTCACTCAAACATGGAAAGGTCTCACCTCAGGACTATTATGGTAAAAAAGTTTTAGGGGACTTGATAGTCTATGACCCCAAAAATATAGATGACTGGATAGAACGTGCACCGCATGAAATACACCAATTTTTTGAAAAACATGATACACATCTGCTTCTGATAAAAGGTTTTGGTCTGATATCTTACGATAGAGACTTAACAGAAATGGCAAAGAAGATTTCTATTTTAGAAAACTCATGCAGATTGTTGGCTTTAAGTGCAAATCTATAATAGAAATAAATAAATGCTTGAAATTATTGTTTTAACTATTTTTATTGCTACGATCACCAATCTGATCCTGACCAGATTTCATATACCTACGATTATCGGATATGTGAAAAACTGGATAAGCGCTCTGTAAAATATATTGCCATAGAACATAATATATATAATGTAAAAGAAGCTCAAAAAGAGGGTAAAAATGTCATCTTTGGGAATGCTGCCAACAAAACCATTTTGGAATCTGTCAATATCAAAGATGCTACCGTTGTAATTGTAGCACTTGACAACTCTGAAAAACTGCACCTTATCTGTGATGTTCTCACACGGGTAATAACAAATGCCAGAGTGATCATAAAGGTAGACAAGTTTAAAGAAAAAGATGACCTGACAGAAGAGTTTCCTAATTATGAAATTCTCGTAGGTACAGAACAAATGGCAAGAGGAATGGTTGATTCTGTTTTAAAATGTGAAGTATAATTTGGTTATAATTTTGCCTATTACAATGACGCACAGGATCATCAATGAACCAGACAAAAAAAAGATTAAGTATTATCAACCTTGCTATCTCCATTACAGACCTTGAAACCATACAACTACAAATCTTGCAACTCGGTCCTCTAAGAACAGATGAAAAGATACAAGAGATCATTACTACACTTAAAGCTGAGAATTATGTTCAAGCACAAGGACTCATTACTGCTTACATAGAAACACCTACCAAGGTAATACTCCAAAGAACATTTCAAAAAGAGAAAGAGAAAAGAAAAATACAAGACAATAATACGATTGATGAATTTAATCTTTTTGCTGAACCTGAAAATAGCAGTGAGATCAAAAATCTGGATTTTGATGATATGGTAGCATTTAGCGATGAAGTGATGAAAGAGAAACCTAAAAAAGTAGAAAAAAATATTGATTTTGACTCTTTACTGAATATTGATGCAGGTGATATTTTACCTAATAATATAAAATTAAAAACAAATAATCATGCATCAAATACATTTTGGGAAAAACCGGATATTCAAACCAATGATATACCCAGAGATACTTTTTTTGATACAGAAGAGCAGATAACAAAACCTATAGAAGAAAAACTTACAGAAGAGCTCTTTAGCGACACTATAGCTGAGAATACAGAAGAGATCATCGAAGAGGAACCCACCCAAAAAGAAGTCATGCAAGAAACCATGCAAGAAACCATGGAAGAAACCCTGGAAGAAACCCTGGAAGAAATGACAGAAGAACCTTCAGAAGTAATATACAGTGAAAAAGAAAATCAGGAAGAAGAGGAAAATATTGAAACTTTTGGTGAAGAGACAAGAGAAGAATTAAAAGAATTAAAACCACAAAAACAAAATGATGAGACAGAAACAAAAAATACAAAATATAAAGCGATACCTTATATAGATCAAAAATTTAAAAATATGCATGTTCAGTACCCTCCGGTACAGGAAACACTGGAGATATTTCCTTCTGTAACTGCATGGCTGGAAAAAATCTCACATGAAGAGTACTGTGAAAAAGACATTGAAGAGATGATAAAGAAAATCGATTCTCTTGGTGTTGCACATAAAGAAGAAGCTGCACAACTGGTATTGATCACTGCTGCTACAGAATCAAAATATGCACAGTTCAAACTTGCGAGAGCACTCTATAAAGGTGAAATACTTCAAAAGAATCTGCCTGAATCTTTTACACTTATCAACCGTTTGGCAACCCATGATGATTATCCTGAAGCCATTTGTGACTTGGCCCAATTTTATGAATATGGTATAGGAATAGACAAAGACAAGAAAAAAGCAGAACTTCTTTATAAGGAAGCAATGAATTCAGGTATTAAAAGAGCCACAGATCATTACAAAAGAATAAAAAAACAGAACAAAGGACTTTTTTCTTTTCTGAAAAAATAGGAAGAATATACATATCTTCCTATAATTTTTAACTTTTAACTTTTAACTTTTGTATTCCTTCATACGCAACTTCTATCATTTTATCTATCTCTTCATAGGTGATAATATAAGGCGGCATGAAATAGATCACATGTCCAAGCGGTCTAAGCAGGACACCCCTGCTTAATGCATATTCGTAAATACGCAAACCTATACGCTCTTTTACATCATACCCTTTAAGTTCTATGGCAGTGACCATTCCCTGTTGTCTTATCTCTTTTACATTTGGAAGCGTTAAGAATTTTTCTAGACCCCCTTTGATGTAAAGGCTTTTCTTCTCATTGTCACCCAAAATATCATTTTGTTCAAATATTTCCAATGTTGCCAAAGCAGCAGAACAGGCTAATGGATTTCCGGTATAGCTGTGAGAGTGCAAAAAAGCCTTATACTCATTATAGTCACAGTAAAAAGCATTGTAAACATCCTCTGTTGTCATTACTACAGAGAGGGGGAGATATCCTCCTGTCAATCCTTTGGAGAGTGTCATAAAATCCGGAGAGATATTAGCATGTTCGCAGGCAAACATTTTTCCTGTACGTCCAAATCCTGTCATGATCTCATCTGTAATGAGATGTACATCATACTTTTTTGTCAAGACTCTTGCCCCTATTAGGTAGGCAGGATGATACATATGCATCCCCCCTGCACCTTGTATAAGCGGTTCAAGTATGAATGCCGCAATTTCATCAGCTTTCTCTTTGAGGACTTCTTCCAGAACTGCCAATGCTTCATTTGCAGCTGCTTCACTTTGGTCTTTGGGAACAGGTACCTGCATGTTAGCGATCAGTAAAGGTGCATACGTCTCTTTATAGAGTGCTACATCTCCAACAGAGAGTGCCCCTATTGTTTCACCGTGATAAGAGTTTGTCAAAGAGAGAAAAAGTGCTTTGCGTTTTCCCAAGTTTAAATGATAATGATAGCTCATTTTCAGTGCTGCTTCTACCGCAGATGAACCATTGTCAACATAAAATACTTTTTTTAATTCACTGGGTGTTATCTTTACCAGCTTATGTGCTAATTCAACAGCAGGTTCATGTGTAAATCCTGCCAAAAGCACATGTTCAAGTGTATCAAGCTGTGCTTTTATTTTGGTGTTGATACTCTCATTTGCATGCCCGAACAGATTCACCCACCATGAAGAAACTGCATCTATATAACTGTTACCTTCAAAATCATAAAGATAAACTCCTTTACCGGACTTAATAGGTATAAGCGGCAAAGTCTCATGGTCCTTCATTTGTGTACAGGGGTGCCATATTACTTCCAAGTCACGCTGCATCATTTCACTGTTTTTATCAAGCATTTTATTTTCACACTCCAATTCATTGGTAATAAGCTTATTTTAGGTAAAATTATACAAATTTTTCGATAGAAGGTAGATGAAGTATGATAAGTTGGATGCAAAAACACAATAAATACCTGGTATGGACCATATGGGTAGCAACCATCGCATTTATAGGTGCAGGTTTTGTAGGTTGGGGAAGTTATGATTTCGGTGCAAAAGCAGGGAATGTAGCAAAAGTAGGAAGCATTGAAATTCCACAAAGCAAACTCAACATGGTTTACAGTGATATCTATCAGCAGACGAACCAAATGATGCAAGGTAAACTGGATGACAAAAAAGCAAAAGAGATGGGTCTTGTAAAACGTGCTTTCGCTACACTTAACACACAGGCAAAAATACTTAACTTTGCAAAAGATGCCGGCATCATAGTTTCAGACCAAGAAGTAGCAAAGAGTCTTGAGAATATCGAAGCATTTCAAAAAGACGGTATGTTCAACAAAGAGATCTATGACTCTTATTTAAATACCAGAAGGCTTAAAGCAAATGTATTTGAGGAGAGACTTAGAGAAGATATCAAGATCAATAAGACTCTTTCACTGTTAACGGTTGATGCACTGCCATTGGAAATTGAGACTATTTCATCTGCTATGAACGTTGCTGATAAACTTGCGTATACAGTATTGACACCTAATGATGTGAACTTTACACTTGATGAAACAAAACTAAAAACATTTTGGGAAGCAAAAAAAGATAATTTCATGAGCAAAAAAGCATACGAGTTTTCTGTTCTTTGGACAGAAAGTTCAGATACTGTTGTTACTGAGGATGAAGTAAAAACATTTTGGGAAGCAAATACTTTCAATTATACAAATGCAGATGGCAAACAGCAATCTTTTGATGAAGCAAAAGCAAAAGCAATGACAGATCTAAAACTCAAAAAGACAAAAAAAGCTGCACAGAAAGACTATATTGCATTTAAAAAAGGCAAACTTGAGAGTACAGATACTTTAACACTTCCTTTAGCGGACAGTCAATTTACAAAAGAACTTTGGGATAAGATCCAAGAGAAAAATATTGGTGACATTCTTAAGCCAAAAGTAGTTGCAGATAAATATGCAACACTTAAGATCAACAGCATAAAAGAACCAAAAACCAAAACATTTGATGAAGCAAAAAATGAAGTGAGTGAACTCTATACGACGCAAACAAAAAAAGAGGCACTTTCAACACTTGCAGAAACAACACTGAAAAACTTTGATGAAATTAATACAACCGTGTCTGATTTTATCACTTTAGAGAAACATGACAACCTAAAATCACTAAATTTACAAGAAAGTTTACAATTTTTACAAAAACTCTTTACATCTGCAAAAGAAAAGGGTATTATAAGCATATCAGATAAAGTTATAGTTTACAAGATAGTAGAGCAGAAGCTTTTGCCAATGGATGGGAACAAAACAGATCTTGTAAAGCAGACTGTCAATCAAGTAAAACAAAACATATTTGAATCTAATGTTGTAAAAGCCTTAGATGAAAAATATCCTACGGAAGTTTATATGGAAGGACTTACAAATTGAGCGACACAATTTTAGCTATAGACATCGGCTCCACTAAAATATGTGCAATCATCGCTGAAATTGATGAAGGTAAGGTCCAAATTCAAGGTCATGGTATTTCAAAGTCCCAAGGGATCAAAAAAGGTGCCATCACAAATATAGAACTTGCATCCAAATCGATCAAAAAAGCAATCAACGATGCCAAGCGTATCGCTGGAAGCAATATTACTTCAGCTACAGTCTCCATCTCCAATGCTTATGCAAAAAGTCTCAACTCTACAGGTATTGTAAATATTACACATAAAGACATTTCGATCAAAGAGATCAACCGTGTCATGCAGACAGCACTTTACAATGCAAATGTACCAACTGAATATGAAGTGATACATGTACTTCCTTACAACTTCAGAGTAGATGATCAAGATTATATTGAAGATCCATTTGGGATGAATGCCTCTCGTATGGAAGTGGATGTAAACATTATCATGACACAAAAATCCAATCTTTCAAATCTGAGAAAAGCTGTTCGCTCTGCCGGTGTAGAGATGGAAGGTATTGTTCTTAGCGGTTATGCTTCGGCTATTGCAACTATGAATGACGATGAAAAAGAGCTTGGTGTTGCCGTCATAGATCTGGGTGGACAGACATCCAACCTTGTGATCCATACAGGTAACTCCATCCGATACAATGACTTCCTTGGTGTAGGTTCAAATCATATTACAAATGACCTTTCAATGGCATTGCATACTCCTTTACAGGTAGCTGAAGATGTAAAAATACGTCATGGTAATCTTGTAGAGACAAGTAATGAAGTCATAGAACTTCCTATTATAGGTGATGAAGAGAACCGTAATAATGTCTCCCTGGAAATTGTACACAGTGTTATATTCTCTCGTGTTGAAGAAGCACTTATGATCTTGGCAAAGTCGCTTGAGAAATCTGCACTTAAAGAACAGATCGGTGCAGGTATTATTTTGACCGGTGGGATGACAAAGCTTAAAGGTATCAGAGAATTGGCACAATCAATTTTCCCGTCAATGCCTGTACGTATTGCTTACCCCAATAATATTAACGGACTTTTTGAAGAACTTAAAGACCCTGCATTCTCAACAGTTGTAGGGCTACTTCTCTATAAGGCAGGGGATCATACTCCATATGAGATCAATTTCCAAAAAGAGCTGCTACACTCTAAAACTGGATTTGAAGAAGATATCAGGGATATCAAGATCACCGGTACGGTTCATGAAGTAGAAGATAAGACAGCTAAAGAACCAAAGAGAGAGAGCATCAAGAAGATTGACCCTAGTGAAGAAGGGGCAATCATCTTTGACGATCTGCCTGATATAGGGAAAGAAAATAGCAATCCGTTTACAAAATTAACTAACTGGGCGAAGCAGCTTTTTTAGTCATATTTTAAACACATCAAAAAGAGGAGGAAAAAATGGAAGAGTTCGAAATAGATATAGTTGAAGCAAAATGCACTACAAATGGTGCAAAGATAAAAGCAATCGGTGTAGGTGGTGGTGGTGGTAATATGATCAACCACATGATAAGCGAGGGGATCCACAGTATTGATCTCATCGTTGCCAATACGGATTCACAGGCATTAAACTCTTCTCTGGCACCATACAAGATGCAACTGGGGATCAACGCGACAAGAGGTTTGGGAGCGGGCATGGTTCCAGAGAAAGGCAGAGAAGCTGCTATTGAAAGCTTTGAAGAGATCAAAACAATGCTTGAAGGTTCAGACATTGTATTTATCTCTGCCGGTCTTGGTGGCGGTACAGGTACAGGTGCTGCACCTATTATTGCCCAAGCGGCAAAAGAGATCGGTGCGTTAACTGTTTCCATTGTAACAAGTCCTTTTAAATTTGAAGGTAGAAAAAGAACCAAACTTGCAAAAGAAGGTTTAGAAGAACTTAAAAGAGAAAGTGACTCTATTATTGTTGTTCCAAATGAGAAGCTTCTTTCTATCGTTGAAAAAAATCTTGGTATCAAAGAGAGTTTTAGAATGGTAGATGATATTCTTGCTCAAGCAGTTGGTGGAATTTCAAAAGTAATTCTATCTCATGGAGAAAATGATATTAACCTTGACTTTGCAGATGTTAAAACTGTTATGGGTCACAGAGGCCTTGCTCTTATGGGTGCAGGTTACGCGACAGGAACCAATGCAGCATATGATGCAGCAAAGGCAGCTATTGAGTCTCCGCTTCTTGATAATATCTCAATTGACGGAGCTATGGGCGTACTTGTACACTTTGACATTCACCCGGATTATCCTATTATGGAAATCGGTGAAGCTATGAATATCGTTGAAGAGAGTGCAGATGAAGATGCCTCTGTTATTTTTGGTACAACAACGGATGAAAGTATGGATATTGATGAAGTTCGAATTACGATTGTTGCAACTGGATTTGAAGATAAAAATGCTATTGCAGAACCAACAGTAAGAATACAACCAACACTTACAGAGGGTGGTACTAACACAATACATACTCTTAGAGGTGCTGGCAGAATGATTATGGGTGCTGACTATAGTGATCATGAAGATATTTTAGATGTTCCTACATTTCTCAGAAAACAGATGGATTAATTCATAAATACTTGATCTGTTAGAACAAACTCTTTCTATAGAGACAAAGAGATTCTTCCCTCTTTGTCTATTCCCTTACTACAATTCTGCTATAATTCTCTAAATTTTTTCTTTAGGAAACAACTATGAAATATATTAAAAAATTCTCAACTATTGCTACAGCTACAGGACTAGGTGCTCTGCTGGCAACCGGAATGACCGGATGTGGTGACAACAACCAACCACAGCAGGAACAAGCCCAAGCTAAAGGTGCCACTGTCGTCATCGGAGAGATAGAACCGGGTAAATACAAAATACTGGATGAATCTCCCGCAGATGAGACAACCATTATACTTAAAAAGTTAGATGGTACGAAACAAATACTTACCAAAGCGGAAATGGATGCTCTTGTTAAAGAGGAGGCTGCCAAGGTAGACAATGGTACATCTGAGCTTACCAAAGCAAATCCTGCAGCAAGCGGAGGAATGGGGCTGGGTGGAACCATTATGGCAAGTATGGCAGGTGCTATGCTCGGTAGTTATATAGGAAACAAGCTCTTTGGAAATCAAAATTACCAGAATAACCGTAAAGCGAGCTACAAATCTCCTTCAACCTACTCAAAAAGTAAAAAGAGTTTTTCTCAGCCCAGAAAAAGTACCAGTTCTAAAAGAAGCGGTTTCTTTGGCGGCAATAAAAAAAGTAGCTCCAGCCGTAGCTCTGGTCGCAGCTCTTACGGTGGATAACAGATGTTAACTTTACAAAAGACTACAGCACTTGACACAGATTACCTTGAATCTTTAGGCTTTGTATGGCATACAGACAGCGATGAGACTTCTTATATTTCAGATGAGCTTGTTGTCATATCGGAAACAGAGGCTGAAGCGTATTATGAAGCAACAAATGAACTTTATGACATGTATGTTGAAGCAGCAGAGCATGTAATAGAAAATAACCTGTTTCATGAAATAGGTATTCCGTTCAACTTGGTAGATGTGATTAAAGAGTCATGGGAAAGTGATGTGCACTGGCATCTTTATGGACGTTTTGATCTTGCAGGAGGTATTGACAATAAAGCTATTAAACTGCTTGAATTCAATGCTGACACACCCACTGCTCTTTTTGAAACAGCGATCATCCAATGGGCAATGCTTAAACAAAATGATTTGGAAGAAGAGAGTCAATTCAATTCTCTTTATGAAGCACTTATTGACAACTTTAAAAGACTTGTGACCCTGCAAGAAGATGTTTCAAACTTTGAAGAAGTGTATGACGGATGGTCTTTCCTATTTACTTCTGTCAAGGGCAATGCAGAAGAGGAAAATACAGTCAAACTTCTACAGCACATCGCCACTGAAGCCGGGTATAATACAGAATTTGCCTATATAGATGATATTGAATTTTCTTCAGAAGATGGTATTTTTTACAATGAACAAAATTATGAACTCTGGTTCAAACTCATTCCTTGGGAAGATATAGCTTTAGAAGAGTCTGACTTGGCTATGCTTTTAACTAACATCATTAAAAGCCAAAAAGCCATTATTTTTAATCCTGCATATACCCTGCTTTTCCAAAGTAAAGGTCTGCTCAAAATTCTATGGGATCTCTATCCGAACCATCCTCTTCTATTGGAAACTTCTTTTGAAGTATTAGAAGGTCAAAAACAGGTCAAAAAACCTATATTTGGCAGAGAAGGAGAAAGCATATCTATCTTAGATGAAAATGCAAACTCTATTGAAAAGACAGAAGGTGACTACGACAGTCATAAAATGGTTTACCAGGCTTACACTGAATTAGCAACAGACTCTAAAGGACTGAGTTACCAAGCAGGTATTTTTTATGCTTATGAAGCGTGTGGACTTGGGTTTAGAAAAGGCGGAAAGATCCTGGATAATATGTCGAAATTTGTAGGTCATATTGTAAAGTAATATTCTAGAAGTTGCAGAGAGCTATTAAGGAGAGCATATTAACTCTTCTTCTTTTTTTAGCAGTGGATCTTAAAATTTATAGCTAAGACCTAAATTCCATGAAGACAATCCTGTCGTAATAAGATCATCTGTTTCACCCAAATCTGTATAATCTGCAAATACGCCAAAGCTTTGCGTCATATTGAACTTGGCTCCCACTCCCCATGAAAAAAGTGTATCATCACTTGACTGTAACAATGCTGTATAGTCATTCATTGTAATACCAAGAAGTGCATAAATTGAGATCATGTCAAAACTGTATTGAGGTTTAACATAGAGAGCAAAACTCTCTGCTTTGTAGTCCTCAATGATAGGGAAATCGGAAGCATGATAATCAGCAGCCATAGAAGTAATATTCCAATAATATCTCCCTTCTATGCCTATGTATTCATTAATGTCATACCCTGCAAGCAACAGCAAACTATCTGTTGAAACATCGAATATGTCACCGTCATAAAAATCAGATGAAATACCAAATTCAACATTGGTATACGAGTAACCAAGTCCAAGATAAAGTCCACTGTCTTCTGCATAAAGTGAAGAGCTTCCAATAGCCAAAGTAGCTAAAATTGAGAGAGTGATCTTTTTCATAAATATTCCTTTTTCAACTATAAAATTATATCAAAATATAGATTAGTAAACTCTAATAACAGAAGTTTTAGAACTGTTTTTCTAAAAATGGAATGATCTGCTTTTTACGACTCATAACACCTTTTAGCCATGTTTGATCATTTTCCAAAGAAATATCAAATGCATTTTCAATTTTGTCAGTAGTATCACTGATTACCAGCAATTGAGATCCTTCTTGCATAATATCTGTTAAAAGTAGTAGCACTGAGTGTCTATCACCTTCTGCTTTGAGTTCTTTCATTGCAGCAAAAAGATCCTCTTTCATGTTGTCAAAAACATTCAAGTCTACAACTTCAAGCTGTCCAACACCGATCGTATTTCCACCCATATTGAAATCTTTGAAATCTCTAAGCACTAACTCTCTTGGTGTTGCAGACAGCACATCAGATTTAACAATGAACATTTCCATACCCAGGGCTTTGTAATCTTCAACTCCTGCTATCTCTGCTAACTCTTTACAGGCTTTTGTATCTTCTTTTGTACAGGTAGGAGATTTGAAAATGACTGTGTCAGACAAGATCGCACACATCATCATTCCTGCCAGATCTTTTGGAATTTCAATACTATAATGATCAAACATTTCTTTGACGATTGTATTGGAACATCCTACAGGACGTACCCACATTTCCAATGGTGCATTCGTTTTCAAATCACCCAGTTTATGATGGTCAACAATACCTAAAATAGTTGCTTCAGAAATATCTTTAGGACTTTGAGAACTTTCCATGAAATCAATAAGATATACATTTTCACCTGCATATTCCGTTTTAAGAACAGGTGCTTCATAGCCAAATTTTTCAAGTATCCATTTTGTTTCAGGATTCACCTCTCCCTGTCTTGTAGGTACAGTATCTTCACCTAACTTATTTTTTAAGTATGAGAGTGAAATTGCACCTACGATCGAGTCCGAATCCGGTGTTGTGTGTCCAAATATATATGTTGCCATGTTTGTATTTCCTATATAAATTAAGTGCAGGATTATAACATTATGTTGTTGAGTTATTACAACTTACAGAGACTATCTCTACGTCTTTACTGTCTATTCTTGCTGCTGTAAGTTCTCCGCCCCATAGACATCCCGTATCCAGTGCCAATACATTCTCATCTTGATAATAACCTAAAGTTGACCAATGTCCAAATATGATCTTTAGATGAACATCTTTTCTGCTTTCACATTCAAACCAGGGTTTTAAACCTTTTTGCTTTAAAAGCTCAGTAGGTTCACCTTTTTGATCAAAATCCAAACGATGATCTTTATAACAAAAACGCATTCTGATAAAAGAGCTTACAATATAACGATCAATATCTATAGCAGAGGCATCTCTGTTAAAACGCTCAATACCATGTTTGAACATCTGTTTAAGCCATATCTCCACATCATCACGCTGAAGTCTCTCTTCTACTCTTTTTGCATATTCAAGTGCCATGCCCAGATCAAACTCTGGAGATATTCCTGCATGTGACATACAATACCCTAAAGTGTAGTCAACATGTAAAAACTTTTGACTACGAAGCCAATGTATTAGCTTAGTGACATTAGGTGATTTCAGTATAGGATCAAGTGTTTCATTGGACTTTTTGATACCGTAGTAAGCCGCTATCAGTGATATATCATGATTTCCCAATACTATTTCTACACTTGCTCTTATGCTATATAGATATTCAAGGACTTCCAAAGATTGATTTCCACGGTTAACAAGATCTCCGGCTATCCATAATTTATCCTTGCTTGGTTCAAAATTAATTTTACTCAGGAGTTGCTGTAAAGAATCATTACAACCTTGAATGTCACCTATTGCCCAAACTGCCACTATATCAACCTCTTCTTGCTTTATTACGTAGGGTCGGTTTACCGACCATTTGTTAAATATTTCTAAAATTATGGTCGGTAAACCGACCCTACCGTTATATTTCTAATTTTTCTCTATATAGTACTGCTTTCTCTTCAAACTTCATTTTAGCATAGGCTGCTGATGGTGACGGTAAATAGACTCTTTCTATTTCAAGATGTGAAAAGTGTGTTTCAAAAAGTGCTTGGGCTTTTTTTCCTGTGAATGCCAACTTTTTTATGTTTGGATTCCCCTCTAAAAAAGCTGCTATATCATTGACATTTTCATTTTCCAGAGAGCTGTCAAGTGAATTGTCACGAGAGCAGGTTTTGATCATATCCCATAAACCAAATTTACACTCTTTGAGCAACCACAGTTTCTGATCACGGTTATTCACAGGATATGTTGTCACTGCTTCAAGTATTTTCCAGAACTGATTACGAGGATGCGCATAATAAAAGTTGTTTTCAAAAGATTTAATACTGGGAAATGAACCAAGTATCAATACTTCAGTATCTTTAAAAACTATTGGTTTAAAAGGGTGTTCTAATATATCCCCACTCATCTTCCATCCTCCATTATCAATCTTCAATCCGACACAAAGTGTCGTTACTTACATGCTTTTTGCATATTTCTAACCATTAACACCAATAGAGCGAACGAGAAGATCTTAAAATTAATTTCAGAGCCTTTATGTGTATTGATGAACGCAACAGATTTTGTCATCTCTTCCCCTGCCATTTGCATAGTAAGAATATCCGGAATATAATATTGTGAAAAAAGTAATCCTGTTGCAAATACAAAAAAAGTTGCCACCTGTGTTATGGTATCTCTCTCAAACTTTTTGTATTTATACCCCTCATATAGTGCTACAGCAACAAGTACAATATTCACCAGATACGAGAGTCTTACAAAGTTTTCTGTCATGATGAGTCCCTCTTGATAATGACTCAAAACTTCAGATCCCAACCATATTTCTGTATGAAATGTCACCGGTGCTACTACGATACCTGCAAAAAGTCCTGCACCCAATACTGCACCCAATAGTACAAGATATGCTATCGTTATTATTTTAAAATATTTATTCATTTTTTTCCTTTTTTCCATCGTAGGGTCGGTTCACCGAGCACCTATCCTCATTATATTCCTCATAATTGGTCGGTGAACCGACCCTACAAGAACTTGATCACAAATCCTCTGTCAAATCCTGCCAGATCTTTATAAAATTTTATGGATTCTACTCCAACTTCATTAACAAAAGAAGTGATAGGTTCTTTTTGGTCATACCCCATTTCACAGGCAAGGTACTTAATGTCTCTAGCTTTCACATCCAAGATGATCTGTTTAAGCAGTTCATCCCCTACTCTTCCACCAAACAATGCTTCTTTTGGTTCATAGTCTACTACATTTGACTTTAACAAAAAATCTTCAGCAATATAGGGTGGATTTGAGACAACCAGTTCGATCTCTTCACTTATTTCGTCTATGAGATTTGATTTTCGTAATTCTATCTGTTTGTTCAAAGTAAAAGTATCAATATTTTTTCCTGCTACTTTAAGAGGTGTATCACAAATATCTGTTGCAACAATCTGTAACTTTGGAAACTTTCTTGCCAACACCACAGATATTGCTCCTGAACCTACCCCAATTTCAACTATATTTTTGATATTCTCTTTCTCAATGATCTCTGCTACCAGATCAATAAGTATCTCCGTCTCAGGACGAGGAATAAGTACACCCTCTTCTACCTCTAAATGGATATCATAAAAACTGGCAGATCCTACGATGTATTCATAAGGTTCATTGGCGACTCTTCTTTGGATGAGACTTTGAAAGTTCTCAATATCTTCTACTGTATCACACTCATGTGTGATCAAATACATACGATCTTGTTTTAAATGATGTGACAAAAGCAACTCTGCCTCAAACTGTGGACGTTCACACGCTTCAGAAAGTTGTTCTTTCGCCCATCTCAAAGCTTCTTTAATTGTCACCTTCTACTCTTTTTTATCTGCCATATACGCAAAAATACCATCATTCGGCAGTGCCGGTTCTTCAATAACAACATTAGATGCATCATAACCCAACTCTTTAAGTCTCTCTAAAACAGGTGGGTGTGTATAGTAAAAAAAGATAACCAAAGGGTGTGACTTTGGAAAGGCTTTGTTTTCAGTAATGAGTTTCATAAGTGCAGAAACCAGGTTCTCTTTACCTGCCATTTCTGAACCAAACTCATCTGCTGCATATTCATTATGACGACTTACATAAGACATAAATGGTGTAAATACGAAAGAGACTAAAGGAAGAAGTAGCATCAACATCGCTATCTGCACACCTGCTTCCGGAACAACTCCCATCTGTGTGAACAATGAATCCGGCAAATGTCCAAAAAGGTAAAAAGAGATGAAAAGCAATACACCCATAAGTGCAATATTTTTCCAGATATCTCCATGTGAGAAGTGCCCCAGCTCATGTCCCAGTACTGCCAGTAATTCTTTTTTATTCAGTTTTTCCACCAGCGTATCAAAGAGTACAACCCTTTTACTTTTTCCCAATCCGCCAAAAAATGCATTGAGTCTGCTGTCACGTTTACTCGCATCCATAATAAAAATACCATCACTCTTGAGTCCTGCCTGGTCCATAAGTTTAGTGATTGCATCTCTCAGTTCACCCTCTTCCATAGGGGAAAACTTATTGAAAAGGCTCATAAAGAACGGCATGAGAACATTTGCCATAATAGCGATAGTGAACATCATTAAAAAACCCCATAACCACCAGTTTTCATAACTTGTTATGATCCATGCAAGGAGAGCAAAGATCACTCCACCTATGATAATGAACAAAGCTGTTGATTTCACTGTGTCCAGTATGAACATTTTTGTTGTCATTTTGTTAAATCCAAAATCTTCATCTATCTTAAACGTCTGATAGAGTTGGAAAGGGAGTCCTACTACAAAATTGATGGCAATAAAACCAAACAGGAACAGTACTGCCTGCATAATGTTACCGTCTACATGAATCACTGAAGCCAGTAAAGAGAAACCTGCCAATACCCACCATACAAACATAAGATAATCTACAAATGTCTCGATCAAAGAGAGTTTTTCTTTTGCTACAGCATAGTTTGCTGCTACCAAATATTTACCCGCCGGCATAAGTACAGGATCTTTTCGTTTTTCATCATTAATATAGCCTATCTGCATCACAGATATGTAAAGTCTCATAAAAGTATAAATGGAATAGAGTGCGAGTATTGTTTCTAACATTAAAAATCCTCTTTGGGTTATTTAAATGAAATATATCAAGATGAACTTTATCAAGCCTTAAACCCCACTCTATTTGATATAATTAGGGCAATAATTTCTAAGGAATAATAGTGGCATTAGTAGACCTTTTTAACATCAAAAAACAATATGACATCAAACTTTTACTCGATGATGTGGATTTTCATCTAAATGAGGGAGAAAGAGTGACTATCGTTGGTCAAAACGGTTGTGGTAAATCCACTTTAATGAAGATCATTATGGGTACAGAAGAGCCCACAGAGGGGAAAAGAGTGGTGACCAACTCCATTCAGATAGAGATGCTCTCACAGCAGCCTAAGTTTGATCCTGAACTGAATGTACGTGATGCCATACTCAATGAACTTAGCGAGCTTAAAACTGCCAAAGATGAATATGATCTGCTCTCTTTGCAGGTTGCTGAAGATTGTGAAAATCAGGAACTCCTTAAAAAACTTGAAAAAGTTTCTGCCTTTCTTGACCACCATAATGCCTGGAACCTTGATGATAAAATAGAGAGGATCCTGCAAGAGTTCAAACTCAAAGAGTATGAATACCGTCCTGTTATATCTCTTTCCGGGGGAGAACAGCGTCGTGTTGCCCTTGCCTCACTCATACTGAAAAAGCCCGATATTCTCCTGCTGGATGAACCAACAAACCACCTTGATGTTTACATGGTAGAATTCCTTGAAGAGATCCTGCTAAAAGAGAAATTCACCCTGCTTTTCATTTCACACGACAGACATTTTATTGATACCATTGCTACCCGTGTTGTAGAGGTAGACAATCAAGAGCTTGTAAGCTATACAGGTGGATATATGGCATACCTGGAACAAAAAGAGGCACGTATGCATGCCATGAAAAAGAGTCATGATAACCTTTTAAGACTTCTTAAGCAGGAAGAATCATGGCTTGGCAAAGGGGTGAAAGCCAGAGAGAAACGTAACCAGGGACGTAAAAAGCGGGTCTTTGAACTACGTGAAGAAGCCAAACACAACCCTACGCTTATACGCAAGATGATGGTAGAACTGGAGCGTGAAAAAAAACACTTCAACCGTGATGAGGGAGTTTCACGTAAAAAGATGCTTTTTGATCTTGAAAATATGTCATATGCTGTTCCGGGTAAAAAACTTATAGAAAATTTGACAACACGCATTTTACAAAAAGATAAAATAGCCATAGTCGGCATCAATGGTGCAGGTAAGTCTACACTTCTAAAATTGATGCTCGGACGACTCAAACCAGATTCCGGGATCATAGAGCAAGGTGATTTTGAACTGGGCTATTTCGATCAGCACAGAGAGATGCTGGATAACAATAAAACACTCATTGAAACGTTCTGTCCTGATGGAGGTGACCATATAGATGTACAAGGAATCGATTTTCATGTCTATGGTTATTTGAAGTCTTTTCTTTTTCCTAAAGAGTTCTTAGACAAAAAAGTCGCTATGTTGAGTGGCGGTGAAAAAAACCGTGTGGCACTTGCCCTGCTTTTAGCAAAGAAAGTAGACTGTCTTATACTTGATGAACCTACGAATGACCTTGATATCCAAACCATTAACATTTTAGAAGAGAAACTCATTAATTTTCCCGGGGCTATTCTTTTTGTATCTCATGACCGATACTTTATAGACAAAATTGCCTCTAAACTCTTTATATTTAAAGGTAACGGTATTGTTGAAGAGTCTTACCAGACGTACAGTGAATATTTGAACATTGAAAAAGAGCTTAAAGAGTTGAACTATTTGGAGCAAGAAGTAAAAAGTTCTGTAAAAAAAGAAGAGAAACCCAAAGAAAAGATACAGACAAAATTAAGCTACAAAGAACAAAAAGATTTCGATATCTTACCTGATGAAATAGAGGCATTGGAAAACGAGATCGGAGCTTTAAATAAGTGTTTGGGAGACCCTGACTGCTATCAGGAAAAAGGATTGAATACTATAAGTGAAGAGTTGGCTCTGCTTGAAAAAGTGTACGAAGAAAAAACTGACCGATATCTTGAAGTGTTAGAAATCTATGAAGAGCTATCATAAGAGAAGCACTCTAAAATCAATAATAGAGTGTGACACTTCTTCTTCCCCATCTTAGTGCTTTTCTTCTATTCACACCCATATAAATATCGATACGTTTTCTATAACGTTTATTCATTTTATCACGTACGGTATAATATCCTGACAATCCCCCGATTTTTACTTTGGAACCATTTCTCAAACCATATCTGGTAAGCATATCTCTGGAGACTGCAATAATTTTCATACCTGGACGGATACGGTTGTTCCATGCAGCTAAAAATGGTGTCTTATCTGTCTGGCTGTGATGTGAGCTATAGGCTGTCGCCGTAACACGAAGTTTTTTCTTACCAAAACCTTTAAGCATTTTTTTATTCTTGGCTCGTTTATTTCTAAGCTTCTCTTTATATCGTGCACTGCGACTCTTATATACTTTTTTAGTTTTAGCAAGCTTAGCTGCCTTGGCAAGTAATTTTTTCTTTCTTGCTTCCTGGGCTAATTTATAAGGTAGAGGCAAACGTAAAGTTTGTCCTACGCGTATTTTAGAGCCTTTTTTCACTTTATTAAACTTCATAATTTCAATTGCAGTCAGATTAAAATCTTGTGCAATAGAATCAATATCATCACCTGTTTTTATTACATACTCTGCTTTAGCAATAATATCAATTCTTTCCTGCGCATAGGGAATAACTAATTTTTTTGCTATTTTTATACTTGCATCTTTTTTCAGATCATTGATTTTTCTTAACTCACTTGTTTTCATACTGAACATTTCAGCAATACCACTTAAACTGTCACCACTCTCTATAACATATACACCAACTTCTCTAGCTGTTTCTTCTTCTTTAAGTTTCAGTTCTTCAAGTCTTTTATTTTCTAATTCTTCTGCAAGTTTGAGTCCTTCAACCCTTTTTATTTCCTGCTCTTTATATATTTTTTCCATTTTTTCTATAAGCGCTTCTCTTCGAGAACTCATCTCGCTTGCAAGGGAAAAATCTTGTTTTTTTACTTTTTCCGTACTATCCGACTCTAATGGTATCTCTTCTACACCTCTGTACCTGATAGGCTCTTCTATTTTGACATATTCTTCGATCATATCTACAACAGAAATAACTTTTGTTGTAGGTTTAGGGGGGAGAGGCAGTGTTTTATCTACAATCAGTTTTTGTCTGCCTTTATCATATTTTACTTTTTTTGCTTTTAAGAATTTAAAGCTGTAAGGATTACATTGTGTCACGGTACCTGTTACAGCTTTACAATCGACTGCACTTTTGGCTGTAAGCGGTTCTAATAAAAACGGGAATAAAAAAAGTAAAATATATTTTCTGGACATAACGTATGCTAAACTATAAAAAATTTAACATTTCTCCTTTTATAGATTTTTTATCTACTACTACAGTATGTTTGACAGGTTTATCAAACAGTCCTGTGATCATGGGAGGAACAGAAACATTTGCATGTTCATTCACCCATTTAAGTGCCTCAATATCATCATTCACTGCATGACCAAGTGACTTCGATACCGTTGAAGAAAACTTGGTCCATTCTGCTGTTGAGTATATTACTGCGGGAAGCTTCTCTTCCCTCAGTGTCTCATATGCCTTCATACATGTTGCAGTATGAGGATCCATAATATAATCTTTTTTTGCATACTTGGCAATAACATCTTCACCCTCTTCATCATTTGAGAAAGTAGCTACAAAATCTTCCTGTAAAGAGGCTAACTCATCAGCGCTTAATTGATACTTTCCATCACTGTTCAAAGCCTCCATTAACTCTTTCGTTCTCTCTCCTCCAAATTTATCGAACATGACACGTTCAATATTCGAACTTTTAAGGATATCCATTGCAGGAGATTCCGTTAAGATCAATTCTCTCTCTGTGATATCATACGTTCCAGTTGTGATCCAATCTGTAAGAATATTATTGATATTTGATGCAATCAGTATTTTTTCGATCGGCAAACCTGCTTTTTTAGCATAATATCCACCAAGAGCATTACCAAAATTACCACTTGGAACCACAAGATATATTTTATCACCCATAGCAATTTTTTCACTGCGTACCATCTCTAAATAAGAGTGAATATGATAAATAATTTGGAAGATAATACGACCAAAGTTTACAGAGTTTGCAGCGGTGAGATGGATGTTCCTCTCTTTCAGTTCGGCTTTAAAGTCTTCAGAGGCAAGAAGCTCTTTTAGTGTATGTTGCGTGTCATCAAAGTTTCCTTTGACCCCTATCACTTTAAGATTATCAGCATCTTCTGTGACCATTTGAAGTTTTTGAACATCAGATGTTCCCCCGTCCGGGTAAAGACATGCCACTTTAATATTCGCCTGATCTTTAAAAGTTTCAAGTGTTGCCGGTCCTGTATCACCACTTGTTGCTGCCATGATCAGGTAGTTTTCACCTCTTTTTTGTGCTAAATTACTTAAAATATAACCAAAAGGCTGCAGTGCCATATCTTTAAATGCACGTGTTGGACCATGGTAAAGTTCAGACACAAAACAGTCTTCTTCTATTTGTACAAGAGGAACCGGATTTGAAGGGTCATCGAAAGCATCATATCGTTTAAGTGCCTCTTCTAAAACTTCTGTTTCAATATCAATATCAAATGATTGTAAAAAATCCAATGCCAATGTTTTATAATGGCTGGAAAGATGTTTATTTAAAAAATCCTTATCTAAGTCTGGAAGTTTTTCCGGGACATAAAGTCCGCCAAAACTAGCACTTGGGCTAAGTATTGCTTCTGAAAATGGCACAGATGACGGTTTTTTACCATCATTTCCCCGTGTCTCAATAAATTGCATTAATTGTCCTAGTAAATATTATAT
>JAGGRU010000338.1 GCA_021159425.1 Sulfurovum sp. | reverse complement strand
AAACAATGCAGCAATGGGAGCTGGTCTATACTCTTTTACAGGGACAGCATTTTGACTTTGACACGGTAAATTTAGCTGAAGATAAAGCCATTATATTGTGTGAATATATGAGAGCACAATACAGTGCGTTAAAAGGCTAAAAAAATATGAAGCAAGAACACACCATGGCAGGAGATACATTTTTCTTTGCCTTCATGGTGCTCTTTATCGGTTCCATTGTGCGTATTGGTGCTTCTATCTACCTGCCTGCCATGCCTCTTATCGCTGAAGAGATGCATATCTCTACTGCCAAAATGAGTAACACTCTAACGATCTACTTTGTAGTCTTTGCTGCTTTTACACTCGTGGCAGGTATTCTTAGTGATGCTTACGGTCGAAAACATGTTTTAATGTCCGGGATGTTCTTTTTTATTGTAGGTTCTATGGTCTGTGCACTTTCCGACTCGTATGAGATGCTTATGTTTGGTCGAGTTATTCAGGCTTTTGGGGCAAGTATGGTACCGGGAACACTCATGGCAATGATACGTGATGCCTGCTCTGACATGAAAGTGGTCTCACTCATGGGATGGCTGACCGTACTTGGTGGTCTGTTTCTTGTGGCTGCTCCCATGATAGGTGGTGTTTTGACACAATTCTTTGGTTGGAGTTCCAACTTCTGGTTTTTGAGTCTGTTTACATTTTTTGTTTTTCTGCTTACTTTTTTACGCATGAAAGAGACACATCACGAAGATGTTAGAAATCCGGTAAATCTTAGACAGACGTTAACTATCTCTTTAACCATGCTTCGCTCATCTTCTTTTATACTGGTACTGTTGCCAGTCATTGCTTTTTATGCCATACAAGGCGCTTTTCTTGCTTCTGTACCATTCATTCTTATGGGTGAATACGGTTTAGATCCTGTACTCTTTGGTATCTCTAATATAAATATTGTCATAGGCCTTTTTGGTGGTCGCTATTTGGGGATGTATATTTTGAAAAAATATAACAGTGCAGCAGTCTACAGGTATGGTGCCTACCTGGCAATATTGGTGGTCATATTATTTGTCCTGATTGCCGTTGGAATCATTTCCGGCTTATGGTCTTTCCTTATTATCTCCGGTATTTTTGCCACGCTATTTGGTATGATGGCACCGCTAGGTATGAAAACCTCTCTCTCAGCATTTCGTGAAGTCTCGGGTGTAGCAGCGGCACTGCAAAGTACCACACTTTTCTCAGCTTCTGCCATAGGCTCAGCACTCATCGGTATTTTAATTCACCAATTTCCTGCACTTTCGGTAGAAGTGGTTTTTGCTATTGTTTCTGCTTTGTTGTGTTCTATTGCTGCGGGCGCAGCGCTAAAGATGAAATATGTATAAAATACTATTGTTTGTTATGGTATGGAGTGTACTTTCTGCCGGGAAGATCATTCCGGCTGCTGAACGAGCGGAAGTCTATCTTCCTCTACTCAAAGATAAAAAAGTGGCACTCGTTGTCAACCACTCCTCTTTGGTAGGTAAAAGTCATCTGCTTGATCATCTTTTAAAACACCATATTAAGGTGCAGATTATTTTTGCACCTGAACATGGTTTCCGTGGTAAAGCAGATGCCGGTGCCCATATCAAAAACAGTAAAGACAGACAAACCGGACTTCCTATTATTTCACTTTACGGTAAACATAAAAAACCCACAAAAGCAGACCTTAAAGGGATCGATCTGATCTTGTACGATATTCAGGATGTAGGAGTTCGCTTCTATACCTATCTCTCAACCCTGCACTACATTATGGAAGCAGGGGCAGAGCAACACATTCCTGTCATAGTTTTAGACAGACCCAACCCCAATGGACACTACATTGATGGTCCTATACTTCATAAAAAATACCGATCTTTTGTCGGTCTGCATCCTGTACCGGTCGTCTACGGAATGACCATAGGTGAGTATGCTAAAATGATCAATGGTGAGAGATGGTTAAAGGGCGGGAAGAGGGCAAAACTGACCGTCATACCTTTAGCGAACTACACACACCAGAGTGTCTATTCCCTACTGGTCAAACCCTCCCCAAACCTGCCTAACGACAGAGCGGTTTTACTTTACCCATCATTGGCATTTTTTGAAGGAACGGTGATCTCAGCAGGAAGAGGTACAAAAAAACCTTTTCAGCTTTACGGTGCACCCAGGTATCAAGTAAAAAAGTTTGCTTTTGTACCGAAGTCAAGACTGGGAGCTCAGTATCCAAAGTTTAAAGGCAAACGTTGTTATGGTGTTGATCTAAGCAAAATAGAGATGAAAAAAGAGCGTGCCAAACAACAGTTGAACCTTGGCTATTTGAAAGATGCTTATGCGAACACTCCAGATAAAAAAGGCTTTTTTCTGAATGGTAAGTTTTTTGATAAACTTGCAGGTACGGATCAACTGCGTAAACAGATACGCTCCGGTGCCTCTGAAAAAATGATAAGAAAAAGTTGGGAAAAAGATCTTGAGAGGTTTAGAAAAATACGTAAAAAGTATCTTCTTTATCCTTAACGAGAAGGTACAACAGAACGGTAATGTACTCCTTGCACTTTAAGTCGTTTAAGACCTTTTCCAAAAGCACGTTTGTGAAAGTCTCTCCACTTTCTCTTCTTCTGTTCTGTCCAGGCCACTTCTGAGAGTGCCAAAGCGCGAGGCCAGGTAAGATAATCTGCGATCTTTTCATTGAGAAGTGTTTCAGACCAGAGACAGGCTTGTACACCTCGCACATAGGCAGACTTTACAGGCTTGAGTGCATAGACTTTTTTGCTATTCACAGGGGTAGACCAGGTATGCCCCGGTTCTTTTTTACTTCTTTTGTATTGCTGATCAAAGTAGAGATGCTGCACCGGTGTCAGTATGACAGGACGATGCTGTCTAATGATCTTTTTAGCATCTTTCACACTTTTCCAAGCCATGAAAGTAGTCTCTTTCCTTAGTGTGTTTTTACCCCGTAACACCTCTTGCCAGCCGATCATTTTTCGTTTATGTTTTGCAAGGATCTTATCTAAACGTGCAAAGAAATAGTTTTGTACCTCTTTGCTGTTTTTCAATCCTTTTTTTCGCATCAACTTCTTAACAGCAGGAGATCTTTTCCAGGCTCCTTTGGGGATCTCATCTCCTCCCAAATGAATATAGCCAAAAGGAAAAAGTTTTGAAACTTCTGCTATGACATTGTCAAGAAAAATGTAAGTACTTTCCATCCCGGGATTGATTGTATTCTCAGAGACTTTTTGCACAGAGCGGTAACGGCTTTTGTCTTTGGAATCCTGCAAGAGTTTCGGGTAAGAGACAATGGCTGCTTTGGCATGCCCCGGTATATCAATCTCCGGCAAGATCTCTACAGATCGTGCTTTTGCATAAGCAACAATTTCCCTAATGTCATTTTGTGTGTAATACCCAGACTGAACCCTGTTTTTTTTGCCACGCATAGCAGGATAGGTCGAAAAAGGAAGTTTAGTTCCCGATCCCCGTTTTGCACCTACTTTTGTTAACAGTGGATAACGTTTGATCTCTATACGCCAGCCTTCATCATCGGTCAGGTGCCAATGGAAGCGGTTGAGTTTATGCTGCGCCATACGGTCAATGAACTTTTTAACATAGGTTTTAGAGAAGAAGTTTCGCGAAGAGTCCAGCATCATCCCACGCCATTTGAACCGTGGATAGTCTTCTATGGTACAGCAGGGGATTGCCCAGCTTTTGTGTTTTTTTCCTGAACCTGATTCTCCCCAGATAGCAGGATCCATCAACTGCATCAGTGAAACGACTGCATAGAAAAAACCTGCTTTGTCTCTGGCTTCAATGGTAATTTTATTTTTTGCTATATGCAGTCGGTATGCTTCATATTTTTTGATCTTTTTTGGGTTGTAAGAAAAGTCTATTTGAGTGTTTTTGGAACGGTTACTCTTTTTCAGTGGGTATCCTGCATTGGTTTTCAGGTGTCTTTGTAGATAGTTGATGGCGTTTTTGGAAAGAGAGGTGTTGGAATAATATCTACTTTCTTTTGTTAAAGAGAAATTTCCTTGTTGTTTTACTACTTTCTGTGGCTTAGGAATAATGACATTGATACTGTTCCCTGCAGAGAGAAACATCGGTATAAGCAGTAGCAGAAAAAAAGGTAAGATCTTTCTATTTATCATTTTTGTTATTACCTGTATTTTGATTTCAGATATATTATCCATTAATCGCTTTATGTGTATAATATTTGAAGAAGAAATATAATGGGCACCTCTAATTTAAAAGGATCTGTATTGAAAATAAAAAGCATGTTACTTAGTTTTGTAGTGTTGGGAGTAAGCCTTTATGCAAACCAGCCAAGTTTTGACTGTGCGAAAGTGAAGAAAAAAAGTTCGGAAGGAATCATTTGCTCATCAGATGAGTTAATGGATCAAAGGTCGTAATGACTGTTGGAAAGCAGACGATGAAAAAAAGTCGATCTTTAGACGGGCAAGTGTATGTAGTCTTTTCCCCAATAAGGCACTTTCACATAAAATATAGGAATTAAGCGCATATTAGGTAGAATCGCAACAATATAATTACAGATTAGGGTGAAAAATGTTTGATACGTTAACCGACAGTTTTAAAAATGCCATAGGCAAAATTCGTTTTCATGACGATGACAAAGCATTAAAAAAAGCAACAACAGAACTTAAGAAATCACTTCTCAAAGCTGATGTACATCACAAAGTAGTAAAAGATCTTATTGCTTTTGTGGAACTTGAAACGAAGAAAAATGGTGTAGGTAAAGACAACTTCCTAAAAGCATTACAGGAAAAACTTACAGATATTCTTACTATTGAAGGTGCACCTAAAGGGTTTACTTTTGCTTCCAAACCGCCAACAGTAGTATTGATGATCGGTTTGCAGGGTTCCGGTAAAACAACTACCACAGGTAAACTGGCCTACTTCCTCAAAGAGCAAAAAAAGAAAAAAGTACTTGTTATTGCGGCCGATCTTCAGAGACTGGCAGCTGTTGAACAGTTAAGGCAGATCACTTCACAAATAGAAGTAGAATTGGTTGCAGATGAGAATGCTACCCCTACGCAAATAGTCAAACAAGGTTTGGCAAAAGCGGAAAAAGAGCTTTATGATGTCGTACTCATAGATACCGCCGGACGTTTGGCTATTGATGATGAACTTATGGATGAGCTCGCAGAAATCAAAAAAGTAGCGAACCCGGATGAACTCTTCTATGTTGCAGATGCAATGACCGGTCAGGATGCAGTGAGAACCGCACAAACCTTTAAAGAAAAGATCGGTATTACCGGTGTTGTCCTTTCTAAATTTGATGGTGATTCTAAAGGTGGTGTGGCACTTGGACTTACGCAACAGGTAGGTGTACCGCTTCGTTTCATTGGTGCAGGTGAGAAAATGCCTGACCTTGAGCAATTCATTTCAGACAGAATTGTAAGCCGTCTTATGGGTGCAGGGGATGTTGAGTCTTTAGCAGAGAAAGCTGCTGCTGCCATTGACCCAAAAGAAGCAAAAAGAATGACCCAAAAGATCAAAAAAGGTCAGTTTAACTTCAATGACTTTTTAGGTCAGATGGAGCAGATGAAAAAGCTTGGAAGCATGAAATCCATCATGGGGATGATCCCCGGTATGGGAAATATGGCTAAACAAATTGGTGATATGGATCTGGAAAATTCAGATGAGATTAAAATGATCAAAGCGATGGTATCATCTATGACTCCCAAAGAGAGAGAAAATCCGGACTTGTTGAATAATACACGAAAAAGACGTTTAGCAACAGGTTCAGGTCTTAGTCAAATGCAAGTCAATCGTCAACTCAAGCAGTTCAAGAATGCTGCAAAGATGGCTAAAAAAATGTCAGGCAAGGGCGGTATGAAACAGATGCAGGATATGATGGCACAAATGCAAGGCGGTGGTGGTGGATACCCGGGTATGTCTAGATAATTGGTTTTAATAAAATCTTTATAAACTTTATGGTAAAATCGCGTTCCAAAAGTATTGATGAGTGTTTTAGTCATTAAAAAACAGTTGTCAGTACTTTATTATAATGTTGACTTTTCCTCAAAGCAGATATTAAAATAAAATGAAAATACAAAGGATACAATATGACAATGATCAGAATGACAAGAATGGGTAGAAAAAAGAAGCCATTTTACAGAATCGTAGTAACAGACAGCAGAAAAAGAAGAGATGGTGGTTGGATCGAAGCAATTGGTCACTATAACCCGGTAAGTGTAAACAAAGAACTTACGCTTGATATGGAAAGATTGAACTATTGGACTTCTGTTGGTGCACAAATGAGCCCAACGGTTAAAAGACTCGCAGGGTTGAAATAGTCTTTATGGTTAAAAACTTCCTCCTCACCTATACTAAACTTTTGGTAAACAATCCTGAAGATATCAGCATTGATATTACAGAGGTTGATGAGGGATTTGATGAGATCACAATTTTTGCAAACAGTGAAGATATAGGTAAGCTCATCGGTAAAGAGGGAAGAATGATCAATTCTATTAAAGCGGTTATCTCAGGATGTAAAGCAAAAGGCGGTAAAAATTACCGTGTAAATGTAAAACCTGCAGAGTAATAAAATTTCATGATAAATGATGATTCTCTTATTGCCCAAATAGGGCGAACCATTGGACTTTGGGGCGACCTGAAATTCCATCTTCATACAGATTTTCCAGAACAATTCAAAGTAGGCAATACTTATAAAAGTAACCGTGGTGATCTAACTATTGCCGATATTAATTTCACACGTGGAATTATTCGTTTTACCGGTTACGAGAGTATTGATTCTGCGAAAAAACTCACAAATACCAAACTTTATGCCAATGAAGAGCAAACTAAAGAGAATTGTGACCTTAAAGAGGGACAACATTTTTGGTTTGATGTCATAGGCTGTGCGCTTAAGCAGGATGATGAAGTGATAGGTGTGGTAGAAGATATTCAACGTATGGGCGATACTGACTATTTGCTAATTAACACTGCTGATATTTTGGTTGAAGCAGGGTTGTCAAAAACATTTTTGATTCCTTATATAGATCGTTATGTTATTAACGTAGATACAGAAGAAAAAGTAGTTTTCACCAGAGATGCCAAAGACATTTTAGAAGCAAGTTAAGGTTGATTTCCTAATGCATTTTTCTTTTGTTACACTTTTCCCTAACCTTATTAAAGGATACTTTTCCGAAAGTATTTTAAAACGTGCCATTGAAGATAAGAAAATATCTATAGACTTTGTCAATCCTCGTGATTTCACAACAGATAAACATAATCGTGTAGATGCACCTATGATAGGTGGTGGCGCAGGGATGTTAATGACACCTCAACCTTTAATGGATTCACTGAAGAATATAAGAGAAACCTCACCTAAAGCACATGTAATATTTCTTTCTCCTGTGGCAAAACCATTTACGCAAAATGATGCAAAACGCTTGGCTAAAAAAGAACATATAGTACTTGTGAGCGGACGTTATGAAGGCATAGATGAACGTGTAATAGAAGCACAGGCAGATGAACTTTTTTCTATAGGAGATTTCATCTTAACAGGCGGCGAACTGGCAAGTATGGTGGTATGTGATGCGATCAGCAGAAATGTAGATGAGGTACTGGGTAACAGTGAATCATTGAGTGTTGAGAGCTTTGAGGAAGCACTTTTGGAAGCTCCTTCTTTTACTAAACCTAAGAATTATGAGAATAATGAAGTTGTTTCAGAGTTCTTAAAGGGAAATCATAGTAAAATCACGGACTTAAAAAGAGGGCTGGCTTTGTGCAAAACAAAGTATTTTCGCCCAGACTTATACAAAAAAGGTATAACACATGAGAAATAAATATATTGAAAGCTTTGAAAAAGCACAATTAGAAGGTAATACAGTTCCTAAATTCAGAGCGGGTGATACTTTAAGAGTAGCCGTTAGAATTAAAGAAGGTGAAAAAACAAGAGTTCAAAACTACGAAGGTCTTTGTATCGCTATTAGAGGTCAGGGAACAGGTAGAACATTCATGGTAAGAAAAATGGGTGCTAACTCTATTGGTGTTGAGAGAATCTTCCCACTTTATTCAGAGTCTATCGATAGTATTGAAGTACTTAGAAGAGGTAGAATCAGAAGAGCTAAATTGTTCTATATTAGAGAACTTAAAGGTAAAGCAGCAAGAATCAAAGAACTTAGAAGAAAATAGTTCTTTCGTTCTATTTTACTTCATCTTTGAAGGGGTGGCTCAGTCATGTACTGACGTACACTCCTTCACCACTCCCTCCAAATCTAAAGCAAACTATAACAAAATAATCAATTTTCTATAAATCAAAACTAAATCTTTACTTTTTTAAAATGTATTCAGGATATTTCTATGCTATCAACAATAAAACATAAATTCATTTCACTTTTACAACTCATACTGGTTCTTATCTACATTCTCTTTGAAGAGTTGATCTGGGAGGGGATTGCTAGACCGATTTATGTATTCATCCACTCTCTTAAAATATTACACAAGGTTGAAGAGACACTCCATGCTGTAAATGCGTATGTGATACTTGTTATTTTTGTAGTTTTGCTGGCTTTGGTTGAAGCTTTGGGTATCTATGCCGGTATACTTTTTATAAGCGGACAGGCTCTACTTGGTATGTCCCTTTATATTAGCAAAATCCCCATTGCCGCATTTACTTTTTGGATGTTTCGTATCACAGAAGATAAGCTTATGCAGTTTGGGTGGTTTAAATGGATCTATGACTGGATCATGAAAGGAATAGATTGGTTGAAGTCACTTGATATCTACCAATCAACTATGCAGCGTATAAAAGTCACAAAAGCAAATGTAAAACAAACTATGAAAAGAGTTAAAGAGAAATACTTTGCAAAAGAGAGTCCTTTTGTTATGAAAATTAAACATCTTTATAAAACTATCAAAGATTCACTTCGAAAGAAAGCTTAACCGTGATCATTGAAATTTTAACAGATACATTTCTATTTGTTAAAGAAAACAGTATTGCAATACTGACAGCATTTTTTCTGGTAAAAGGAAAATTTGTCATCAAACTCTTTATAAGAAAGATTATACTTCTCTCAGCCACAGGTCTTGGTAAGCGTTATATGATCGAGAAGGTATTGAATCATCAGATCAAAGTCCATTTCTTAGATCATATGAAAGATGATTTTAAAAAACTTTCGGAGCATATAAAAGATAATTTTCAAAATTTCCCTTTGGTTAAAAAGATCATGACGGTTTTTGTCTTTATCGGTTCTTTGGGTTTTGTGGGTAAATTTATGGGTGGAATGTTGGCTGTGAAAGTGTTTATTGCAAAAGTATGGAGTTTTCTGCTTGTGGTTTTTCTCAAACTCTTTGCGGCACTCTTCTATTTTATCACCAAAATATTATGGGGTAACTGGCTGGCACCGATTTTGGAAATAGTACTGTTTTCATGGCTCTTAACATGGTTGGAGAAAGTACCTTTTTTAAAACAGGGATTGAATAAGATCTATCAACTGTTCCACTATCTGTTCGGCTGGGTAGAAGTGCTTATTGCCAGACTCATGAAAGCACCGCTGAGAAGGTTTTTAAAATGGCTTGTCAAAAATATGAAGATCGCTATTTATAAATTCATAGGGTATGAGAGGGTATCACGTTTCAAACGTCTGCAGGAAGAGAGAAAACGTAATCCAAATTCCCATACAGAGCTCATGCAGAAAAGGAAAGAGCGAATTCTGCCAAGAGATTATGTATCTGCACGGGGGAAGTTAAAACAAAAAAGAGAAAAACGAAAACCGCTTAATACGATCGATTTTTAATCGCCTGATGTGCTTCTCTGTCTAAGGTCTTGGCTTTCATGTCTGCACGCTTGTCATGGAGTTTTTTACCCTTGGCAATGGCAATGCTCACCTTTGCCAAGTTACGCTCATTAAAGTAGATCATGAGTGGTACAATGGTCAGTCCGTCTTTATGTACTTTCTCATAGAGTTTTTCCAGCTGTTTTTTGTGTAGAAGCAGTTTTCTGGGCGTACGGGTATCCGGGACATAATGTCTGTTTGTTGTTTCCAAGTGTGCAATATGTGCATTCATCAGGTGCAGTTCACCTTGAATGAAACGGCAGAATGCATCTGCCAGGTTTACTCGTTTCGCGCGTAGTGCTTTGACTTCTGCACCGGCAAGTACAATGCCTGCTTCAAACTTTTCAAGTATCTCATAATCGTGTCTGGCTTTTTTATTTTGTGCAACGATGTTAATGCCCAACTCAGTCCTTTGTCATATCTATATTTTGTAGAATTATATCATATAATCTCATATGGAAAATGCAGAACCCGAACTATTAGAGATACTCTATCAAGATGAGTATATTGTTGCGATCAATAAACCCTCAGGACTATTGGTCCATAAATCACCCATAGACAAACATGAAACACAGTTTGCACTTCAACTCGTACGTGATCAGATAGGACAATATGTGCATCCTGTACATCGTTTGGATAAACCTACATCAGGTGTTTTGCTTTTTGCACTGAATACTGAAATAACACAGATCATGTCAGAACTTTTTCGTTCTCATGAAGTACACAAAGAGTATATAGCTGTAGTACGTGGTTACACCAAGGAGGAGGAGCTTATTGACTATCCGCTTAAACAGATGCTCGATACCAAAGAACAAAAGAAAGAGGGTATCACTAAAGAGGCACAGAAAGCACAGACATATTATGAACGTTTGGCTACAGTAGAGTTGCCATATGCTGTAAGCCGTTACCCTGTTGCACGTTATTCACTTGTAAAGTTATTACCCAAAACTGGAAGAAAGCATCAGCTAAGACGACATATGAAACATATTTTTCATCCTATTGTGGGTGATACCAAGCATGGACGTGGAGAACACAATAAACTGTTTAGAAAGAAGTTTGATTGTCACAGGTTGCTCTTGCATTCAAACAGGGTAAGCTTTGTACATCCGGTAAGTAATGAAAAGATCATAATTGAAGCAGGAGTGGATGAGATGTTTAAAAAAATATTAAAGATTTTTCACAAGGAGCATTTGTAGGTTTGGTACCACCAAACGTCAAATCCAGATGTGGACGTTTGGCAGTGCCAAACCTACGATATGCAATGTTTAGTACTCTTTTAACACATTATTGATCTGTACATAGGCTGTTACAGGTGTTGTTTCAAAATAAAAAAGATCATGTTTTTTTGCAAAGTCTCGAGTCATTTTCTGTACTTTTAGAAGATTAAAGCGAGGTGCTTTAGGGAAAAGGTGATGTTCTATCTGTGTATTGAGTCCACCATAGAACCAGTGTACAAAAGCCCCACCTGTCAGTGAACGGCTTGTTCTCATCTGCAGTTCCAGCCATGAAAGTTCTTTACCTTCTTCTTCTTTGAAACTTTCACAGCCTAAATGGTTGGTGATGAATCCAAAAGAGAGCCAGGGAGAAAGAGTAAAGTTTACAACAAGTGCAACGATAAGCGTATTTAATGCACCTATTTGAAAGATAAGCGTTCCCCATATAAGTGGCCAATGCATGAGCATGAGTGCAAATTCACCCCAAAGTTTACGCTTGATCACAAAACTGTAAGATTGAGCAATGAAAGCAGGGAACATAAAGAACTGTGCGCCCCAGAAGATAAGATATTTATATTTTTTTATAAAGGGATTGTGCCCTTTATCTTTTGTAAATGCACGATCGAGTGCAAGTATATCTTCATCTTTTTCTTCAATGTTGCAGTATGTATGGTGATTGATATTATGTTTAAAGTCCCACCATGAAGAGGAGTTACTTAAGATAAATGCAGAAAAAGGATAAGAAAGTTTTTTTGAGAGGGATTTACTTTTAAAATATTGTGTATGCAGGACATCATGAGAGACAAAAACCGCACGTGTCATGACCAAGGTAATAAAAAGCCCTAATAGTATAGGGTTCCACATGGGTGCAGTAGCAAGTGCAGCCACCATAGAAACAATGACGGCTATCATCTCTATAGATCCGCGAATAGGTATACGTTCCAATAAACCTGCTTTACGCACTTCGGCTTTGAGTTCATCGAAGATATCCGGGTATGGGGTAGTAGTTGTAGACATAAAAGTACCTTTTTGTAATATTATTGCATTTATTATAACTTTTATATATTAAGCTAATATAAGAGAGATGATTATGATTCTTTAATTCTAAAAAAGGTACTTCCGCTTCCCGAAAAGAACCAACCATCCTTCTTTACTTTTTCAAGCTCTGGATACGTTGCCAATGCTGAAGGGAAAAGATCATTCAGTACTATGGGGTCTGCAATAAGCTTAAGCAATGTACGTGAGTCCATATTTTCCCATCCGAAAAAAGTGGTTCTGTCAACATTTCTGAGTAGAAACTTATGAAATGTTTTATAAACCTCTGCAGTATCACATTTTATATCCGGAGTAAAAAGTTCTACGTCAAAAGGTGCTTCTTCAAAAGGTATTACTATTTCTCCAAAACCGGATACATTGGCAGAAGCATAATCATAAACAAAAAATGGAATATCTGCTCCTATGGTACTTCCCAGTTCTGCTAACTCATCAGTACTTATTTTCAGATCACACACCTCATTTACCAGACGCATAAAGGCAGCAGCATCAGAAGATCCACCACCTAATCCGGCTTGTGAAGGAATACGTTTGCTTAGCACTACTTTGTGCTTTTGAAAAAAGTTTTTTATATCTAATTCCGCACTATGGTCATTGAGTGCTTTATACGCTTTGTAGATGGTATTTGACTCTAAAGGTATGTCATCACATCCCTCTATGGTGAAAGTTTCACATTCGCAGGGTACGAATTCAATTGTGTCATATAGATCTTCTACTCGTACAAATCGTGATATCAGTGTATGATAACCCTCTTTGTATCCTGTAATTTTTAGAAAAATATTTATTTTTGCGTGGGCTTTTATACTGTACATTTGTTTCCTTTAATGATTTATGTAAGAGATGGTATATATGTAGAAAAGAATCCTGCCCTTACCTTAAGAAGAGCCGGTGTGGAACGAGAGTTTAAAAGTGGTAATTTACACCAACAGTATATGAGTTTGCAGTTACAGCTTCATTGATACTCAGACCATCAAAATCTTCATCATCATATAATCTTCTGTAGTCAATATAGACATCAATATTATCAGTAGCCATCATGTTTACACCAAGACCATATTGGAATCCATCGGCAGAATATGAAGCATCATTGTCAAGTGTGAATTGTCCATATCCAAGTAATCCGTAAAGTGTAAATGAATCTATACTGTATTGAGGTTTAAGATATAGCCCTATATTTGACATATCCCAAGCTTCACTTCTCTCTGTATTCATAGTATCAATATCCAAATCGCCTAAACTAACAGAGTATCTACCTTCTATAGCAAAATATTGATTGAAGTTATATCCTGCATTAATGCTTATAGCAGTCATGGCACGAATATCAATATTTTCTGGTACATTAAGATCCATTTGTAAACATGAGTATCCCAGACCGGCATAAAAACCTGATAATTCAGGTTCTACTACAATTGGTACAATATCTGATTCAGGTGCTTCCCCGCTCTTTCCCCCGGCCATAGCAAGTGTAGATGTAAGCAGTACAGCAACCATCGAAAGTTTTATAGTATTCATAATCTCTCTTTTAATTTAATTTTAGAAAAAATTATATCATAATATAATATGAAGTAGTTCTTTATTGAAATTTTGGGATACGATTAAATTTGTAATGAACCACTTTATCCACTATCTCTATGATGGAAAAAAAGTTTACAGTCTCTATGAGATAAATACCATTTTCTTTGGCTTCAAAATACTCCACAATGAGTTTTTTACCAAGTTCCATATCATCCTCTTCACCGGTATAGATATTGGAAGGAAGCGCTAAATGTGTGAAGGGATCAAGTGCTTTTTCATTATCGTAATAAAATTGTCCTTCATGGATACGATGCAGGCTTGAAAGTGTCCCGTCAATATTGAGTTTATCTGCTATAAGAGAACCAAGACTGCGAATATAGGTTCCTTCGCTTACTTTAGCTTCAAAATGGACAAAAGGGTGATTATAATTGATGAGTTTTATATCGTATATGGTTGAAGTGATGGTCTTAAGCTTCACCTCTTCACCTGCTCGTGCAAGTTCATAGGCACGCTTTCCATTTATCTTTTTTGCACAAAATTTAGGTGGGTAGTAAGTGAGTTCACCCTTTAAAGAGTGTAAAACTTCTTCTATCTTCTCATATGGAAATTCCGGTACCTCTTTGATACTGTCTACCTTCTCGATGTCCAAAGAGGGAGAGTTCGCACCAAGCCATAGTGTTGCTTTGTAACTTTTGGGGGTTTTGTTGAGGTATTGAAAAAGTTTAGTGTATTGCCCTGTAGCTACGATGAGACACCCTGTAGCAAAAGGATCAAGGGTACCGGAAAATCCTACTTTTTTTGTGTTGTATTTACGTTTTACATAACCCATGTAACCGTTGGATGTACGAAAGATGGGTTTGTTTACAACGAAGAGACGATTTAAAATACGTAATCCTTTTTGTGATATATTGGTCGGTGAACCGACCCTACGAGCATGTTGTATGGTAGGGTCGATTTATCGACCATAATATTTAAATGGATTGAACAAACGAGCTCAATATCTCTTTCTTATTCCCGCCAAAATTAATAAGCAGCTTATATTCTTGACCTGATTTATTGGCTGCCTGTACCCGTCCGATACCAAAGATCTTATGTTTGACCAAGTCACCTTTTTTGAAAGAAGAACTTTTTGTTATTTTGAGACTTGTATCCTGGATCAGTCCTGCTTCACCAAGGAAACGACTCTTGTCTATCATTTTACGGCGACCTTTGTAAAAACGACTGTCAACATAACAGAGTGTAAGGTCAGACTTGGCTCTGGTAATAGCCACATACCCTAAGCGACGCTCCTCTTCCATGTTGCAGCCTTCACCAAGAAGCGGAAAGAACTCTTCCTCCAGACCAATGACAAAAAGATGCTCGAACTCTAAACCTTTTGCAGCATGAATACTCATAATGGTAATTGCATCATCTTCTATCTGGTCTTGATCACTTTGTAGTGAAATGTCATTTAAAAATTCGTCCAGAGTGATATCCGGGTTTTTAACAACGGCATCCCTGAAATACCCATAAAATTCATCTATGTTCATAATACGGTCAAAACCATCTACCATACTTGCATAGTGGTCTTTCAGTTTAATACGTGTTTCAAAATCTGTGATGAAATTTCCAAGAGAGTTTTTTGCTTCATCCTGCAGGATCGTGATATCTTCAACTAGTTTAGTCAGCGAAGTAGCCACTTTTTTAGAGATCACTATAGGTTGTTTCCCATTTACGCTTTGCTCTATATAGCCATAGAGTGAAAGATGTGCATCAAAAGCAGCTTTTTTCAGTTTTTCAATAGATGCTTTACCGATCCCTCTTTTAGGTTTATTGATGATGCGTATAAGAGAAAAATCATCATGCGGATTAGCAAGTACTCTGAAGTAAGAGATGATATCTTTGATCTCTGCACGTTCATAAAAACGCATTCCTCCTATGAGTTTGAAGCCTAAACCTTCTTTTGTAAAACCCTCTTCAAGAGAACGGGAAAGCGCATTTATGCGGTAAAGTACAGCGATCTCATCAGGATCAGCCCCCTTGTCTATGAGTTTGTGTATGGTATGCGCGATTGCTTTGGCTTCCATGGACTCATCAAGCGAATGAAGAAGTTTTACATCCTCTCCCGGACCTTTATGGGAAGTAAGTTTTTTACCTAGACGGGTAGAGTTATGCTCTATAAGCGTATTGGCTGCTTTGAGTATGGGTTCAGTCGAGCGGTAATTGATTTCAAGTTTAACTGTTTTTGTTTTTTCAAAATTCTCTGCAAATTCTAAAATATTACGTATATTTGCACCTCTCCAACCATAAATACTCTGGTCATCATCTCCCACAACACAAAGGTTTTCATGCTCTGAACAGAGGTGTTCAAGAAGACGGTATTGAAGTTCATTAGTATCCTGGTACTCGTCAACCATAATATATTTGTATCTGTTGCTGGTCTCTTTTCTTAATGCTTCATTTTCATCAAGAATTTTATAGGTAAGGGCAAGAAGATCGTCAAAATCCACGAGATTGTTCTCTTCTATATTCGCCTGATATTGTTCATAGATCTTTGCAACTTGTTTATAGTCAGAAAGTTCTGCTTTTTGGATCACGACTTCAGGGGTGAGCAGTGAATTTTTATATTTTGAGATTTCAGAAGCGATAAATGAAATGTTCAGATCTATTTTTAACTCTTTGGCTATGGAACGTAAAAGACGTTTTTTATCATCACTGTCAATGATCACAAAAGTGTTGGATCTTCCAAGTTTTTCAATATGAAACTTTAGGAAAAGTAAGCCAAACTTATGAAAAGTACATAAAAGAGGAGGGTAAGATACCTTTGTCGGCATAAGTTTAAGTGCTCGTTCTCTCATCTCTGCGGCAGCTTTATTTGTAAAGGTGAGTGTTAAGGTATTGGCTGGATCAATACCGACTTCACCTACAAGATATGCCAGTCTTGCTGTGAGTGTCTTAGTTTTCCCGCTTCCCGCACCTGCAAGTATAAGCATAGCCCCATCGATATGTTCTACCGCATCACGCTGTGAAGGATTAAGTTCGTTCAGTATCTGTTCCATTCTTTGTAGCACTCCTAATAGTATATATTATATCCTTAAATTTATTAAAATGCAGTACAGCAATTTCCCCTACAATTATTATAAGTAAAATGAATAGAATAAATTTAATAAGGTCACCTTATAAATAATTAAGTATAATCAGATACAATACAAATAATTAAATTTATATAAATGAATTAATAAGGAAAGTTAATGTTAAAAGATTTTGTAAAACTAGAAACCTTTTTGACGGTATCAAGAGAAAGAAGTTTTTCTAAAGCTTCAGCAAAACTGGGGATCTCTCAACCGGCTGTAACACAACAGATCAAGTTTATTGAAAAATATCTTGGCGTAAAGATCATTGAGCGTAAGAAAAATGGTATTAAACTGACAGCTGAAGGTGATGAACTCTATAAAGTTGCAACAAGACTGGAAAAAGAGATCAACTCTTCTGAAAAAGACATACTTAAGATCATCAACAAAGAGATGACTTTCAGACTAGGTGCTTCTTATACTATTGGAACATATGTGATCCCGGGTGAGTGTCTTAACGAAATGTCTGAGACGATCAATAATGATGTTAATTTAAGTATTGATCACAGTGAGACTATTATTCAAAACCTTAAAGACAGAAAATTGGATGTCGGTCTGATAGAATCACCGATCATAGACAGTGATCTGATCTATAGAGAATGGGTAGAAGATGAACTGGTTGTATGTTCCAATGTGCCTATTCCTAAAACACTGAAAACAGAAGAGTTATATAACTACAGATGGATATGTCGTGAAGAGTCATCTCATACCAGAAAAGTAATTTCAGAAGTCTTTGAAGAACTTGGTGTTTCGTGTAAAAGTTTTGATGTTATATCTGAAGTGTCTAATACAACAGCAATTCTGCAAACGATTAAAAGGTCTAAGAAAAATGCAGAGAAACCAGTGGTTACTATTATATCTAAGCATGCCATTTCAGATGAAGTTGCCAAAGGTGAATTGTTTGAAGCAAGATTAAGAGGATATACAATGACACGTAAGTTTTACATTGTCTATACAAAAGAGAATAAACATAATGCTTATGTAGATAAAGTAGTAGATTATATTTTAGCAGGTCAGTGCTAATACAAAGAAGTGAACCTCCCGGTTCACTTAGAGCTTTTTCTTTTTGAGAAGCTTTTTATTTTCAGGATTATTCAGTAAAGCTTCCATAGAACTCTTCTTGGAAACTTTAGAAACTTCTTCTTTATTTATATGTTCGGCAAGATTAAGCACAATTGGATGATCCCCCACAAAGACTTGTTTTATAGCAAGTAGCGGTACCGTGACTGTTGAACCAAAATTGTCAGCTCCAAATCCTGCTTCAAAATAAAAATATCCCTCTTCAAGTTTGGCTGTTTCATACGTGTACCCACTTAAAACAAACAGTACAGTTTCATTGAAAGTTTCTTTTATCCCTGAAGGAAGTTCAGGGGTGAAGCTAACATGTTTTATTTCACAGGCAAGGGAAAATTCTTGATTTTTATTGAACAGATAGCCTATAGTTTTTTCGATATGCTCTTCCATCAGCTTTTTATATTCAGATGTTTGAAAAAGGTTAATTGTCATTACGTCCCTTTATAATATTTATTATTATTCAATAGTGAAGTTATTTAGAATTTTAAATCCTATCATAGAATTCATTAAAGCTATTTGAGAGTAGTTTTTAAGATCTTCCTTTTTTATCTCTTTTTTATGAAGAAATCCTTCATTTAAAAGTTTGGCTCTCATCGTACCCGGAAGAAGAGGATGGCTTGGAGTAAGCCATTTCTCTCCATCATAAAATGCAATATTAGATATGGTCGTATCTGTTAAATACCCCTCTTTTTCTATAATGATCTCATCATAAGTACTATATGCTTGCAATAGCTTGGTAAAGGTTTCCCTGTTTGCATATTTATAGGTATAGTCAATAGCTAAAGGAACAATTTTTAGTTTTGTGATATTTTTTTCTTTGTAGGGTATATATTCAATGGATCTTATGATTTTATCATAAAGTATACGACAGCGATAGAGTCCGCTTTTGGGTGCCGTGATGACCGTGTTTAGATCTATTCTCTTGCTTATAGCAAAGAGATCTTTTCTACTTTTATCAAAACGTGCCTGATGGTAAGAGAGGTTGGATACTTTGCCATCTTCTATTTTAATGGTTTCAAGTAGAAGTGGCATCTTTGACTTTTATGCGTCAAACAGTTCTGTAGAGAGATAGCGTTCTGCTGTATCACAAAGGACGGTGACAATTGTTTTTCCTCTGTTCTCCGGTTTGAGAGCAGTTTGGTACGCAGCATAGAGGTTGGCTCCTGCAGAGATGCCCACAAGCAGACCTTCTTCTTTTGCTACTCTTCTTGCCATAGCATAGGCTTCGCTGTTACTTACGGTGATGACATCATCATAAATGGATGTATTTAGAATATCTGGAATGAAACCTGCCCCAATTCCCTGTATTTTGTGTGGTCCTGCAGACCCGCCACTGAGTATGGCAGAATCTTCCGGTTCAACTGCAATCGCTTTTAGGGAAGGAAGCTTCTCTTTCATGACTTCAGATGTTCCTGTAAGTGTGCCACCTGTCCCAACGGCAGCGATAAAAATATCTATACCATCGTTCGTATCTCTTAGAATTTCAAGCGCAGTGGTTTTTCTGTGTATGTCAGGGTTGTCAGGGTTTTGGAATTGCTGTAGAACAATAGCATCATCCAACTCTTTTGCTAAAATATTTGCTTTTTCTATGGCTCCGTTCATCCCTTTTGCTGCAGGAGTCAGTACAAGTTCTGCACCAAGATAAGTGAGAAGTTTTCTTCTCTCTATACTCATAGATTCGGGCATCGTCAGGATGAGCTTCAGTCCTCTTGATGCACATATGGCTGCAAGACCTATGCCGGTGTTTCCGCTTGTAGGTTCGATGATCGTTGTATTTTGGCTGATCTTACCTTTTTTCATGGCTTCATTGATCATATTAAAAGCAATTCTGTCTTTGACCGAAGAGGTTGGGTTCATAAATTCACATTTTCCCAAAATGGTTGTTCCTGTTTCATTTGAAAGTGAATTAATTTTGACTAAAGGAGTGTTTCCTATGAGTTCTTCAATACTGTTTGCAAACATGACTATCCTTCACTGTTTTGGCTAAGTGGTTTAAATTCATAATTATCATCATCATAATATTCTATATCACCATCTTCCATATGATAATGCCAACCATGAAGATAAAGTGTTCCCTCTTCAACCCTTTTTTTCACTGCAGGATAGGTTAAGAGATTATCAAGCTGATAGACCACAGAAATTTTTTCTGTATATCTAAGCAGAGTCTCTTTGTCAGCATTTCCATACGCAAGCAGTGCTACCTTTTTTGCCTCTTTTCCTAATTCAAGCCATTTGACAGTATGAATATTTTCAGATGTTGCTTCAATATTCTTATGCAGTGATTCTATTGCTCCACAATGTGAATGTCCACACACAATGATGTCGGAAACCTCTAAAATACTTACTGCATACTCAATGGCGGAAGCAGTCGCATGGTAGTCGGCATCCGGTTTATAGGGTGCAACAAAGTTACCAATATTTCTTACAATGAAAAGATCACCTGGTTTTGAGCCTGTGATCATTGCAGGCATCACACGTGAATCACTGCAGCCAATAAAAAGAGCTTTAGGATTTTGTCCCTCATCAACAAGTTTTTTAAAACGCTCTTTGCTTTGTTTGAATTTTATTCTCTGAAAGGCTTTATGACCTTTTTCAAACTCTTGTAAGCGGTTATCCATTCTTTACCTCTTGAATGCTGTAGGCTATCTCTTCATTTGCATACATGGGTACTACACCGTTATAATCTGATGGTATTTTAAAAGGTTTTTTCTCTAAAGTCACCGTTTTTGAAAGAGGAGTAACTCCGTAAATATGTTGTGCATTACCAGAAACAAAAGCTTGAAGATTCTCAAGAGAAGCATCGTTCTTCTCAAAAAGTTCAGTCAAGAGTTGCAGTGCAACAGGTGCTGTAAATACACCAGCTGCACAGCCACAAGACTCTTTTGCATGTTTGGGATGCGGTGCAGAGTCTGAACCGAACATTACTTTAGGATGTGCTGCAAGTGCAACTTTAAGAAGCGCTTCTCTGTCTTCCGGGCGTTTGGCAATGGGTTTACAAAAGAGATGTGGTTGGAGCATACCGCCTGCCACATCATCAAGTGTAATCAGCAGGTGATGTATAGTGATCGTTGCATAAAGATTTTTAAACTTATCCAGTGCAGCCACAGACTCTTTTGTTGTAATGTGTTCCATAATAATTTTAAGATCAGGAAAAGCGGCTGCAAGTTCTTCATAAATAGAAACAAACTCAGCTTCTCTGTCCATTACAAAACCATTTGTTTCACCATGCACACAGAGGGGAAGATTAAGTTCAGACATGGCTGAAAGTGCAGGACGCAATTCTTCAACATCAAAACCGCTTACGCCGCCTTCAGAGTTGGTTGTGATACCTGCAGGGTAAAGTTTAAGTGCGGTGATATCGTCACGTACTGACTCTAGAAATGCCTTGTCATAACTCGGTTTGAAAAACAGTGTCATATAGGGTGTGAACTTTTCATCACCAATAGCATGCATGATACGTTCTTTATAGGCAATCACTGCTTCTTTAGTTGTAACAGGAGGCACAAGGTTAGGCATAATGATCGCACCTGAGAAAGTATGGGCAGAGCCATTTACAATATTATCCAGCATCTCTCCGTCTCTGAGATGGAGATGCATGTCCAGCGGAGCATTAAGAATCACTTGATTCGTTGATGGCATCAAAATCCTTTAAAATAGTATATTTATTATGAGGGGTCAGACCCGCAGACGATAAACCACTTTGTGGCATATCATCTGAGGTCAGACCCCTAACTGGCACAAACCAATAAATAACTTTCATTTTGCCACAAAGTCTATTAAAATCAAGCAAGTTCAACAGCTTTGGCGGTACATACGTCACCACAGGGTAATCTATGCCACCATCAAAGAGTTGATTACAGCGTAAAATGCGCAGTGAACTTGCTAGCAGAGCTTTGTGCGGAGCATTAAATTCAAACTGCCACTTGGCATATTCGGAACAGGTAGGGTAATATCGACAGTTCCCGGGGAGCATTTTTGAAATGTATTGGTAGCCTGTGATGGGGGCAGTGTAGAAGTTTTTGATATTCATATGTTTTGACTCTGTTTTGATTTTTTTTTAGATTGTACCTTAAAA
>JAGGRU010000115.1 GCA_021159425.1 Sulfurovum sp. | reverse complement strand
CTTTTATAGTAGGAAAAATCATTTCTAAGGAAAAATAATGAATAAAAATAAAATAATGCTATCATTTGTTTCAGGAGCACTTTTGCTGCTTAGTGGCTGTGGAAGCGACAGTACAACTACAGGGGTAACAACACCTGTAGCCCAAGGAACAGCCTTTTATGTGGATTCGGCCATTGAAGGTGTGACAGTTGCATGTAGTGCTTCTACAAGCGTGACCAAGTCTGATGGAGCATTCAGCTTTGAAGCAGGAAGTGAGTGCCAATTTAAGGTAGGTACTGTTCTTCTTCGAACCGAAGTAGGGCTAAGCGAAGGTCAGTTCATTTTTGAAAACGATGTTCGTACTGCACAATTCCTACAAACACTTGACTTTGATGGAAACCCGGAAAATGGTATTACTATCTTGCCAGAGACTGCTGTTGTTCTTGCTGAGATGGGTATTGCCACAGTACCTCAAAGCGATGTTGTATTGGCAGAGATAGAGGAAGCTATGGATCACGCAGAAATTGGATATGATGGAAGATATAAAACAAGTGTAGAAGCACAAGCCCATATGGAAGCAAGCTACGAAATCTACTTTGGACAGCCTTTGTATCCTGATGCACCTAATGCACCAGATGTACCTAATGCACCGGATGTACCTAATGCACCGGATGTACCTAATACACCAGAAGTTCCTCGTATATAATACAGTTATTTAGAAGCTGTCTGCATGCAGCAGGCAGGTTCTGTTCCAACATCTTCCTTCCTCTATTTTTTTCAAAAAAACAATTTTTCATAAGATAATTTCTTATATCGTATTTATCATTTAAAATCAAACATTTTTTGTGTTATGATATAAAAAATGACAATGAGGTGTTTCTTTGGATCATTGGTCTCTTCAACAAAAGGTTGTTGTTTGCCGGTAGAGGAACAGATGAAGCGAATGAATAGTGCATTTATGTTAAAATACTTCAATTCAAAATAATGGTGAACTATGGCATCTAAAGAGATACACTACAAAGAACAACCTTTCCAACTTTCATATGAGTTGGTCAACCCTACAAAAGAAAAAGTTTTACTTGTGCTTCATGGCTGGGGGAGCAATAAAGAGATCATGAAACAGGGATTTGGCAAAGAATTGCCGGACTATAAACATATTTACCTCGATATGCCCGGATTTGGTAAAAGTACCAATGAAATGATCTTGACCACTGAAGATTATGCAGAGATCGTCCAAGAGTTTTTAACTGAACTTGGAGTGACACCTCAAATAGCGATGGGACACTCCTTCGGGGGTAAGGTTTCAACCTTACTAAAAACGCCTTGTCTGGTATTACTTTCATCTGCAGGTATTGTCACGGAGAAACCCTGGTCTGTGAAGATAAAGATCGCTACGTTTAAACTGCTGAAACCTCTTGGTATGAAAAAAATACGTGAACTTTTTGTAGCTCCTGATGCACAGGGAATGAGTCATGAAATGTATGAGACATTTAAAAATGTGGTGGATGAAGACTTTGAAGCTTCATTTGCAAAATCTAAAAGCAAAGCGTTATGTTTCTGGGGAAAAGACGATACAGCAACACCACTTTATACCGGTGAGAAAATAGCAGGACTCATAGAGAACTCTGAATTCTATCCTTTGGATGGAGATCACTTTTTTTTCCTGAAACATGCTGCTTTTATAGCAGATACGATTACAAAAAAATGCAAGGACTAGACTTATGATACAAGCACTTAATTCACTTTTTTATGGATTGTTTATTCTAACAATGGGATACTATGCTATTACAAATCTACAGTGGTACAGTTATAAACTTGAACGTGTCATGTTCCATCATACAAAAACATGGTGGCATTTTGTCTATTTTCTGATCCCTTATGCACTTTATATGCTGGTGAACGCTACTACTGATTTTGGTTTTGTTGTTGTGATCGTTTATTTAGCTTTACTCTTTCAATGGTACAGAGGGTTGGATAAACCATTAGTATGGACAGGCCGCGTAAAACGTTTCTATGCTGCCATGCTCCTTTTTGCTATTTTTATAGCATTGGCATTTAATCAGTTTACTGTGGTTATACCTATATTTTTAGCTTATTTTGTTTCACTTTACATAGAAAAAATGCTTTTTAACGGTTTTAAAGTGAAAGCACAAAAGAAGATAGAAATGATGGAGAATCTTACCGTAGTGGGGATCACTGCGAGTTATGGTAAAACAAGTATCAAAAATTATATTGAACATCTTTTGAAAGCCAAATACAAAACCTATGCTACACCACGCTCAGTGAACACCCTTGGCGGTGTGATGAAAGATGTGAATGATGACTTGCCTGAAGATACAGAAGTGTATGTGGTTGAGATGGGTGCAAGAGGTGAGGGTGACATTTCTGAAATTACTACTTTTGTAAATCCTCATTATGTAGTAGTAGGCAAGATCGGTCCTGCTCACATAGAGTATTTTAAAACGATGGAAAACATACGTAACACAAAAATGGAGATACTCCAGACAGACAGACTGAAAACTGCTTGGATCCATGAGAGTGCTATGGTGAAACCGGAATCAAACATCCATACCTTTGGTGAAAATGCAAACTTGGATATGAAGTCAAATATTCCTGCTCCGGAATTTGTGATAGAAGATGTAGAGGCGACATTGGATGCTACAAGTTTTACGCTCAATGATGTACGATATTCTGCAAGTATTTTGGGTGCTTTTAATGCTATGAATCTTGCTGCAGCAGTCTTGGTAGCCAAAGAGTTAGGCTTGAATGATAAAGAGATACAAAAGGGACTCTCTACACTTAAATCAGTAGATCACAGACTTCAGCGTATAGATGCAGGCGGAAAAGTAATACTCGATGACTCATTTAATGGAAATATAGACGGGACTATGGCTTCATTTGCACTGGCTTCAACCTATAATGGAAGAAAAGTGGTCATTACTCCGGGACTGGTTGAAGTTGATGATGCACTTAATGTGCAAGTGGCAAAAAAAGCAAATGAGATCTTTGATGTGGTTGTGGTAACAGGTGACTTGAATTATGCAATATTTAAAGAGTATGTAGATCCTGATAAACTTGTAAAACTCTCAAATAAAGCAGGGATGGAAGAGATGTTGGTGGAGCAGACTATGCCAGGGGATTTAATCCTCTTCGCCAACGATGCACCATCTTTTGTCTGATTTTACTGCATCTTTGACGAAACGGCTTCGTTTCGTTCAGTCACTTACTGGAAGTAAGCTTCCTCTCTTCACTCACGCCGTTTAGCCAAATCTACAGCAAACTCAAACAAAAGAATTTTAATTTAACATTCAACATTTAAAATTCAAAATTGTTAATCCCCCATCTTTTTAAAGAAGAGATCATGATTTTTACTTTTTAGTGTAATGCCTTCAACTCCATATCTTTTACCTTCAGTAATGGTAAATCCCTCTTGTACCGTTTCATGTAGCCTTTTGCTTACGTATCTGTGTATGGATTGTCTGCAAGCCATTCGTGTTGATGTGAGAGTAGCGGAGAAAGTTGTTTTATTATGTGCTGTTAGGACACCGTAAATACTATTGCATCCATCAAATCCATTGATGATCATCTGTTCGCCATGAACGTCTAATATAGCTCTTGCTTTTCTGACTTCATGACCATCTAATGCACGTAAATGCCAATTCCCATTGAGGTCAGACAGATCATCTTTCGTGATCGCATCTGCTGATACAATAGTACTCAATAAAGAGATCAGGAGTGTTGTGTAAATATTTTTTTCGTTAGCATTAAAAAACTCTCTTTTATAGTGTATAATCATGCAACTATACATTGAAATCATTAACGGAGCATTTATGAGAGCATTTTTATTTTTTATTTTATTACTATCAACACTTTTATCCTCAGAGATTAAACTCACAAAGGATCAGGCAAATTATATTGCCCAAAAAGTATGGAAAAATGAAGGGGCCGGACTAGATAAGTATTTAGTGCATTGGAATAAGGGTGAAGATTTCGCATCAGTGGGTATAGGCCATTTTATTTGGTTTTCTAAAGGGCATACCGAACGTTTTAGAGAAGTATTTCCTATGGTTGTGGCTTTTATGGAAAAAAGAGATGTAAAGATGCCTTCATGGCTTAATTCTAAAACAGCACTTCCATGGAACTCCAAATCTGAATTCTATGCAGCTAAAAAAGCAAAGAGTAAACAGTATATGGAGTTATTTCATTTTCTTAAAAATACCATGCCCTATCAGGCAGAATTCATGGCTGACCGTTTAGCCAAAGCACTACCTCAAATGCTGAATACCATTGATGATCCCAGAAGAAAAGCTTTGGTTAAAAAACGTTTTGATGAAGTCCTGTATAACAGAGATGGTTCAGTGAATGAAAGAGGTCTTTATGTACTGCTTGACTATACCAATTTCAAAGGTGAGGGAACGCTGAAAAGTGAACGTTATAAAGGTCAGGGATGGGGGCTTCTTCAAGTACTTGAGCATATGGATCCAAATGAAATGAATAAGCAAAAAGCATTTGCACTTTCAGCCAAAGCAATGTTAAGCAGGCGTATTAAAAATTCTCCTAAAGCAAGAGGAGAAGAGCGGTGGCGTAAAGGTTGGAATATCAGGTTAAATACGTATTGGAAATAACAAATCCACTTTAAAGATTAAAGTGTTTTAGATAAAATAGCACTTTATTAGGGAAATTAAAATAATGTATAAAAAAATCATAGTTGTTTTGCTGTTGTTATGGTCTACATCTCTTTGGGCAGGACTCTTTGGGGATGATGAAAAAGAGATCGTTCTGCCCACGCATGTGATTAATATTCATGGTGAAGAGTACTTTGATGAATCTGAAATGTATGATGCTTTGGGTGTTGACCATAAAAATATGTTTCAATTCTGGAAAGATGATACAGCTACGATCAAAGATAAACTTTTACCTACACTACATGCTTCTTTAAGAGCTTTTTATGACTCTGAAGGTTTTTATGATGCCAACTATACCATTAAAGAGACAAATACCACTGTTATAATCGAGATCAAGGAAAATGAACCTGTAAAAATAAGAGATATCAATATCTCCAGTGATTATAATATCTCTGCATTGATCTCATTTGAAAAAGATGAAATTTTTCAAGCAAAGAAATTCATCTCTATAAAAAGTAAGATCACTGCCCAGTTACTGAACGATGGTTACTGCTCTTATGAGCTGGATTCTAAAGCGTATGTTGATCTGGAGAAGCACAGTGTTGATCTTCGCTATATTGTTGCAAAGGGTGGGGTATGTACTTTTGGAAATGTTACGGTTACAGGCACAAAAACGATTGATGATGATGTAATAAAATCACGGATCAAAGCAGTAAAAGGTGAACGATTTAGTCCAGAATTGGTAAAAGATACCTCTGATGCACTTTATGGACTTCTAGCTTTTGATTCTGTGCTTGTTGGAGTAGATAGAAAATTTTACAATGTTGTACCTGTAGATATTACTGTCTCTGAGATGGAGAAACCATACCATTTTGAAGCAGGTGTCGGTTATGATACTTATGTCGGTCCGCGTGTACACTCTTCGATCACAAAACATAACTTTATGGGTGATGCCCAGCGCTTAAAGCTTCAATTGGCCTGGTCAGAATTGGAGCAGTTAGCCATTTTAAGTTTTTACAGACCGGTCCTTTTCAGTATTTCTGATTATTATATAGGTATAGGTGCCAAATTGGGGTATTCAAATCTTGAATATGATGGATTCCAGGAAGAAAAAGGATTTGTAAGAGCTTATCTTGACCATCAAAGTGAAAGAGTCTCTTTGAAGGTAGGTATTGCATCTGAAATTATTAATATTACTGCTTTAGATAATCTAAGAGAGGGTGATGAACTGCAATTTGCCGTGAATGAAGGTGAGTTCTTTCTTACTTACCCGTATCTAGACTTTACTTATGATGCCAGAGATTCTAAATTAAATCCTAAGTATGGGTATTATTTCCGTCTTTACTCTGAAGCAGGGCTCTCTGATGGTGAAGAGGGAAGTTTATATAATAAAACATTACTTGAAGGCAGGCTGATATATACATTTGGAGATCTTACTCTGGCTACGGTTGGAATTTTAGGTGCCATAAAGGAAGAGTCGAGAAACAGTCTTCCTGAATCTAAGTATTTCTTTGCCGGTGGAGCATTTTCAAACCGTGCTTATGGATTTAGAGAGTTGGGTGTGATCATCTCTCCTACGGAAGATACGATCTATGGTGCTTCTACCTGGGCAAACCTCTCTTTGGAAGCAGACTATCCTATTTGGGGTGATCTCTATGGAGCGGTATTTACCGATAACACAATGCTGACTGCAGATGCTTATGATTTTACGGGTGATATCATTACTTCAGCAGGTGTTGGTGTACGTTACATGACTCCCATAGGACCATTTAAATTGGATGTCGGTATGAATGTACAAGATGCTTCACAGTATGGAATATCCTTCCAGATAGGACAGTCATTTTGATAAAAAAAATATTTTATAGTTTCCTGATTTTTTTCGTAGTTCTGGTCGTTGCAATTGTTTTTGCTGCAAACTCCTCATGGGTCATTAAAAAAGCTGCAGATAAGTTTGCTCCTGATTATAACATCTCTTATGATGACATTAGGGGAAATGTTTTTACGGGTGTGACTATAGCAGGTTTGAAATTTGACAATAAAAATATTACTAAAAATATAAAGTTTTCATGGAATCCATCTAAAATCCTTTATAAAAGAGTGGCGATCAATGAAATAAGCGGTGAAGATCTTGATGTTGCTGTGGTAAAAGAGTTGATAGCCTCTTTTCCTAAAAGTGTAGATGACAATAGTACCTCTTCCCCTTTACCGGTGGTCATTACTGTGGGTAAAGTACATTTAACGGTAAAGCCTTTTGAAGAACAGGGAATTCTTATCTCTAAAACGGTCTTGGATGTTGAGGATGTTACCTATGCCAGTGATTCGTTGGATATAAACAATCTTTCTTTACAGCTTGATACAAATGTAGTTAAAGTCTTACTTGAAGCATCGCTTGAAGATGGTAAGTTACAGATAGAGCAACTTTTAGCAGAAGAGATAGACTCTGTCTTTTTGGAAAAAATGTTTTTAGCAAAAGATAAAAATAGTACAAAAGAAGAGAAAACGGAAACAGACAAAACTGCAGAAAATGAAAAGAAAGAACCACTCAATCCGCTTATTCCCAAAGAAGTAGAGTTAAAATATTTTCTTACATCTATACAGCCAAGACTCTATAAAACTGCAAATATAGAACAAGTTAAAGTTGAAGTAAAAGATTTTAATACAGATATTGAAAAGCTTATGTCAAACAGTGTAAATAGTATGGCTGTGGGTAACTTTACTCTTTTATTTGACTCGAATGTTTCTCATATAGATATTTCCGGAAATCTTAAAGATGAGACTTTGACGTTTGAAGATATTAACCTTAAAGAGATCAATACTCTTGCGCTGCAACATCTTTTTGTACCGGAAACAAATGCAAGTGCAGACCCGAATATTGATGAGAACCGTACAGTAATTTCTGATGATAAAAAAACTGAAGAAGACAAAGAAGTGAATCATCTCATACCTAAATATGTTTTACTTAAATCAATGACTACGCAAATTGTACCTGCTACATATGATCCTGTAAATATTTTGGATCTTTTATTACATCTAAAAGATGTTAAATTCAATACACAAAAACTTGTAGTCGAAAATGGTTATGTAGATCTAAATGGTACAACAAATCTTTCTAACATTACATATAAGGGAAAAATTAAAGATAATCAAATTTTAGGTCCGGTTGTAATCAGTCCAAATGAAGAACTGTTTACGCTTTATCAATTGCCTGTGCGAAGAGAAGCAATAGGTGATATAACTATTGATATAGATGCAAGTAAAGAGCATGTTGTAGCAGACTTGAAGGCTAAAGCAAAAGAATTATTACTTGTAGAGAAATCTGATGCTAACAGTACAGATGACAATACAAGTAAAGCCTTTAATATAGATATTGATTCTCTGCTAAGCCACGTGGTTTATACAATAAAAGACAATACTATGGTTGCTGATACTCAGATAATGATAACAACACCCTATGCAAAAGATATTTCTGTAACCAACAAGTTCCTGATGGATAAGAACATGTCTTACTCCGGAGAGATCAAAGCTGATAAAGTGATCGGGATCGATGCAAAATTGGTACAACCTTTAAACAATTTCAAGGTGAAATATTCCGGTGATCTTAAAAGTGTTAAAACAGATATCTCTTCGGATGGTTTAAAAGGCAGTTTTGTCTCCTCTGACTTTAAAAAAGGGTTATTTCATATAGAAACAACAGAAGCCATTGAAGTAGATAAAATGATTGCTTTACCGGGTGAACTCAATGGAACAAAAGTGAATGCTGTGATAGATGTACCTTTAAACTTTGAGAAGATCACTCCTCTTAATGCAACAGCAAAGATCACTTCCAATATTACAAATATAGATGCTGATATTATTTATGGTGAAACACTGAAGGCTAAAGTAACAAGTATCATACCTAAAGATTCTCTTTTAATAAATTTCGATAAAAATGTAAAATGGAATGCGATCTCTCCACTGGTTATCAATGCAGACCTTGGTAAAAAAGATGCAACCCTAAACTTGAAATCTAAAGAACTAGCTTCAGATATTAAATATCTGTTAGAGAATGGAAAAGTAGATGGTAACATCAGACTTGGAGGTTTAGTGACTGATGTAAAAGGTCTTGCAGAAGAGAAGATCACTATTAATGCTAAGGTTGATTCTATGGAGTCATTAATGACTTCTGTCAAATCTTTTTATACTTTAGAAGACTTGCCACCTGTTGAAGGTGCCTTGAACTTATCTGTTGATATCATGAAATTAAAACAGGCAAACCTGACTCTCTCTTCACCTAAGATCATTTATCATTCTGACCGTAAAACAGAGTATCTTATCAATGATGTAAAATTGGTGCTAAGTGCAGATAAATCAAAAGTTCAACTTAAGTCTTATACTGTAACTTATGATGAAATGAAGATATTTTCTACAAAGCCTTCAGTGATCAATATGAAAGAAAATATCATTGAAATTGCACCGCTTTGGTTAAATGATCAACTGCAAGTTGTTGGAACCTACGATCTGAAAACAAAAAAAGGTGATATCTCTGCTGATGCAAGTAATTTGCATATTGCACATAAGATGATAGAACTTGATTCTGCTATTAATATTAAAACTGTTTTGAATGGAGAAAAAACTTCTGTAAAAGGTAAGGTTGTATTGCTTGGAGGAAAGATCTATTATGATCTGGGTACTAAAACCTATCCTTCTGACAGTGATATACTTATTGTGCAAGATATGAAAAAAGAGGAAGGAAGTCCGTTTATGGATAATCTTTCTATGATGATAGATGTTACAACAAAAAAACCGCTTGTTTATAAACAAGGTCCTATAGATATTGAGGCAACAGTCGATCTTGATATACACAAAGGTGAACGTGGTGAACCAATGATCCTAGGTGAAGCCAATATACTTAAAGGCGGGTCTTATACTTTTGAAGGCAAAAAGTTTGTACTGGATAGATCTAACATCTATTTTACAGGAAATCCGAGTAAACCACTTCTTGACATCTCTGTTAAATATAAGTCTTTAAACCATCTTATCACTATTGCTGTTTCAGGTACACCTGCTACACCAACGATTATTTTCTCTTCTGTGCCTTCTTTGAAGAAAGAGCAGATACTCTCTATTATTCTGTTTGATTCCGAAGAGGGTGCCGGAACAAACTCCGGGGAAGATATGATGAAAATGATGGGTGGTGCTATGGCTAAGTCGGCTCTTTCAGATATGGGTATAAAACTCGACCATCTTGCTATTGGAACTGACGGGAGTATGGAAGTGGGTAAAAAACTTACAGATAAGATCATGTTTATTTATATAAATGATGAGATCCCACAGGTGAGAGTTAAATACTTACATAGTCCTACCCTGGAAAGTGTTATATCTGCCGATGAAGAGTCAGAAGCATATGATATTGTCTATAAGAGAGATTTTTCTGATGAGGACATTATGATATTTGGCAAATAAAATATATAGGTTTATCTAATCTCTTTTATTAAGTTGTGTATAATTACTTATGGGGTCTTGTCTTTGGTCTAAAACTGCAATAACTCTTACTACATGATCATATATCTCATAATATATGGAATAAGGAAAACGCTTAGAGAGCATCTTGTAGTATCCAAATTCTTTGATGTGTATGCCAGCATATAAATGTAACGATTCAATATCAGTTAGAAGGGCATCAAAAAAGTAATCACCTAATTGTGCTGCCTGGTTGTCATAAAAATTTTGAGCTAATTTTAAATCTTTGAGAGCAAATTCGGCAGTAATAACCGTATAAAGTTTCATTTATCTTTGTTGCTTGAGTTCATCTAGAGTATATGTTTTTACATTCTCTTTTTGCATAATTCCAGCTCTATTGTCTAATACTTCTTTATGCCAAGCAGGTGATGAAGTGGCATCATCATGTACAAAAGATTCCCATAATGCTTCCATAAGTTGCATACGTTCTTGTATCGGCATATTTTTAATATCATTAATGGACATAGAGACTCCTTCATATATTAGAGTTATTATAGCATAGATTTATTATTTGTCTCTATTTCTCATTGTCCTACCCTGGAAAGTGTTATATCTGCCGATGAAGAGTCAGAAGCATATGATATTGTCTATAAGAGAGATTTTTCTGATGAGGACATTATGATATTTGGAAGATAATATTTACGGAAAAATATTTTATTTTTGCTGTTAAATGTTGGATATTGAATTGTCATTGCATCTGTAGGTTTGGTACCACCAAACGTCAAATCTCGGTAAAGAGATACCGCCAGTACGATTACGTTCAACAGACCCCTTTTCCGGGAAAAGTTCCTTTTAAGGGAATAAGTATTATACTTTCTCCATGAATGTAATCAGCAAAAGAACACTTGTGAAGTTTTATGAAGAACACGCACAAGCTAAAACACCTTTAGAAGTATGGCATTCAGATGCAAGAAAAGCAGTATGGAAAACACCTGATGACATTAAAAAAATGTATGCCTCAGCTTCTTTTCTAAAAGATAATCGAGTTGTTTTCAATATAAAAGGCAACGACTATCGGCTTATAGGTCACATAGATTACTTACGAAAAATAGTTAGAATAAAGTTCATAGGCACACATGGCCAATATGACAAAATAAATGCAGAGGAGATATAGATGAGAATAAAACCAATACACAATGAAACAGACTACGATAATGCTCTTGCTAGGGTAGATGAACTTATGGAGTTGGATCCTGAGTTAAACACAGCTCAAAGTGACGAGCTAGAAGTTTTAGTATTACTCATAGAAAAATATGAAGAAAAAGTATGGGCTATAGAAGAGCCAGACCCCATAGAAGCCATAAAAGTACGCATGGAACAAATGCACCTCAAACAAAAAGATCTTGTACCTTACATAGGCAACAAAAGTAAAGTCTCTGAAGTTCTTAACCGTAAAGTAGGGCTTTCCTTAGCCATGATAACTGGTTTGGCTAAAGGTTTGCATTTGCCTTTGGAGATATTGGTGCAAAGCAGTGAATTATCATTGTCACCCGACCCCTAGACACTAAGGTGGTTGTTTTGGTTTTAAGTCATTTTCTCCAACCTCAGGCAATTTAGATATTCGTCCTTATTCCAAGAGTTTGTTTATGACTACCAGAGTCATCGAAAAGGGATTATAAAGAGATACTTTTTTTATTGAAATATAAACCAAGCACCCCAAACAAAACCTTCATTAAGTAGCAAAATATAAAAATAATAGTATTAAAATCCTAAATATTTAAGGATTGTAAATGAAATATCTAAAGAGATCCGCAAGAGAAGATACTTTTTATGCACTGGGGAGTGCTTCTCCTACTTAACTAAATTACACTATCTAAAATAACCTACGAAAGTCTCTCTTTAAAATCTTCGTACCCGAATTCCCGTACAAGATCTATGTCTCCATTGAGCCGTTTAATGGCGATACTTGGAAGTTTGATACCGTTAAATGTGGTTGCTTTAACCATAGTGTAGTGCATCTGGTCTTCAAAAATAATTTTATCACCAATTTGCAGTGGCGTATCAAAACTGTAATCTCCCATGATGTCACCAGCCAAACAAGTGTTTCCTGCTAAACGATAGGTATATCTCTTTTCTCCTGCTTCTCCTGCACCACGTACTTCAGCTCTGTAAGGCATGATGATAGTGTCAGGCATGTGAGCTTCTGCAGAAGTGTCTAAAATGGCTATATCCATACCATTATGAACAATGTCAAGTACAGTGCTAATGAGTGTACCTGTCTCCCAGCCTATGGCTTCGCCAGGTTCAAGATACACTTCTACATCATATTTCTTTTTAAAGTTTTGAATGAGCAGTATAAGCTTCTCTACATCATACCCTTTGCGTGTAATATGATGTCCTCCGCCAAAGTTTATCCATTTCATATTTGGAATATATGATCCAAATTTTTCTTCGAAGTTTTCCAGTACAGATTCAAGAGCATCGCTGTCCTGTTCACACAGTGCATGAAAATGGAGGCCGTCACATTCTCCTAAAATGGATTCATCAAAATTCACTAAAGTTGTACCCAGTCTGGAGTGAAGTCCACATGGGTTATATATCTCTTTGGGGGATGCTGAGTATTCAGGGTTCACTCTTAATCCTAAAGAGAGATCCGGATTAATATTTTTAGCTTTTTTAGAAAAACGTTTAAATTGGGCAGGTGAATTAAATACCATATGTTGTGAAATGCTTGCGATCTCTTCTATCTCTTCTTCTTTAAAAGCGGGAGCATACGTATGTACTTCTTTGTTAAAGGTTTCAAAGGCAAGTTTAGCCTCATAAAGTCCAGATGCACAGCATCCATCCAGGTAAGGCTTAATACTGTCAAAACTCTTCCATAAGGCATACCCCTTGAGTGCCAGTAGTACTTTTGCAGCACTTTTCTCTTTGACGTATTTCAATAATTCAAGATTTTTTAGTAGTAACGATTCTTCAAGCAGCCAGCAAGGAGAGGGTAAATCAGTAGTTGAAGTTTTTATCATAAGAAATTATAGCAATCAAAACTGATATAAGAAGCATATATAGTTATATGGGCTTTTCTTAGTATACTTTAAGCCGTTTTTAGATAAAATCGCGTCCAAATATACCAGCAGTGATGTTAGGTAAAACAGATTAAGGATCATCAAATATGAAAAGAACATTTCAACCCCATAACACACCAAGAAAAAGAACACACGGATTTAGAACAAGAATGAAAACTAAAAACGGAAGAAAAGTGATCTCTGCAAGAAGAGCTAAAGGCAGAAAAAGAATAGCTGTATAAGACGGACCAGCACTATCGGTCAAATAAAACATTTTACTCGTATTAAAACCAGTAAAGAGTTTTCAGGAGTATACAATCGCTCCTCAAAAACATGGCACACTCCCTATTTTGTACTATTTTATAAAAAAAATGATAGTTACAAAGTAGGTTTTGTTGCCTCTAAGAAAGTAGGAAATGCAGTTCACAGGAACAGAGCAAAGCGTTTACTAAGAGCCCATTTCATAGAAAATATTGATCTCTTAACAAAAGGATCTTATGTATTGGTTGCGAAACCAGCGCTTATAGGCGAAAGCTTTGTAGAGGTTCGTAAATCATACCTTCATGCACTTAAAAAGTGCTCTGCTAAAATTGATCTGTATTAACCACGGGCATACCTGACTAACTCTATATATTCATAACATCATTAGCTTTTGTCTAGGTTAGGCACTCTTTTGAAGTCCTAGCCATAGCTAAGGCAAAAAAGAGTAACGACGCATAGACGGAAGCTAGTGATGCTCATGAGTGGGTTTTTCAAACGCAATCTTTCACAAGATGCTTACTTCATCTTAGCTACAACTAGGATTTGAAAGCCTCATGTAAAATCTTACATTTGAAAAACCCATTATGAACATATAGAGTTAGTCAGGTATGCCCAGATTTAACACATATAACACTATACTATCAGCGATATTTAATGATTATAGAATTAAAGGTATTCTTTTGGAACAACAAGATTTAAACAAACGTCTCATTCTCGCACTCGTGCTCTCATTTTTTGTATTTGCAGGATATGCTTATCTTTTTCCTCAGCAAAATGAAACGCAAGCTGTAGATCAAACAGCACAATCGCAGCAAACTTCAAATACGCCTGCACCGACCACTCCAACAGCATCTAATAATAACGCAGCACCTGTAGCAGCTGCAGCAAAAGAAGCCAGTAATGCACCCGTAGCAACATCAAATGAAAAAGTTTTGGCAACGATCACATCTAATGTATATAAAATGAATATTGATCAGTTTGGACGTATATCTGAGTATGAGCTTTTAGAAGAGAAATATAAAGATGCAGAGGGCAAAAACCTTCATATTATTGGTGCACAGGAAGTAAGACCTTTGGAGATCAGATTTTCAGATGTTGCATTGAATGATGAAGCCTTTAAAACGCCATACACCATTGCCGGAGATACAAACATAGATGTTGGTTCTTCTGCGCAAACGATCATTTTAACCCAAAAACTCTCTTCTGTCACTGTGACTAAAAAAATCATCATGCAGCCTAATGGTGCTTATGATATTGATATATCTACATCATCTCCTGCGCCATATTTTATCACTCCGGGACATAGACCCATGGCAGATACATCAATGTATATGCTCGTGAGAGGTGCTTTAGTGAAAGGTGCTGATGATGTGGTCCTCACAGTAGAAGATGGTGATGCAAAAGGTGATGAAGTCGTTAAAAATGCAAAATTTACTTCAGCTTTTGACAGATATGCCGCTTCAATGTTCTATAACTTTGAAAAAGGGTTGAATGTTTCTATTTTAAAACAGACAGATGATAATCCGCTAATCTTTGTTGAAGGAAGCCAAAATCTGCATTTAGGTGCTTATATCGGACCAAAACAATACGATATACTACATGCTATCAATCCTGAATTGACAGATACGATCGAATTTGGTTTCTTTACTTTTCTCTCACGACCTTTCTTCAAAGTACTCTTATGGATCAATGACCATGTAGGAAACTGGGGATGGGCGATCATCCTCTTTACTCTGCTTGTAAAACTTCTCCTTTTCCCTCTTTCCTACAAGGGAATGATGTCTATGCAAAAGCTTAAAGACTTGGCACCTAAGATGAAAGATATCAAAGAAAAGTATAAGGGTGATCCTGCAAAAATGAATGCACATATGATGGAGATGTATAAGAAGAACGGTGCGAACCCAATGGGTGGTTGTCTTCCTATGGTACTTCAAATTCCTGTCTTCTTTGCACTTTACCGAGTACTTCTGAATGCAGATGAATTGCAAGGTGCAGTGTGGATCCCAGGTTGGATCGAGAATCTTGCTATTGCAGATCCATACTATATTTTACCGGTCTTAATGGGTGCATCAATGTGGTTCCAACAGAAGATCACACCGAACAACTTTACAGATCCGCTTCAAGAGAAGATCTTCCAGTTCTTCCCTCTGATCATGGCACTTATGTTTATTATTATGCCTTTCCCGTCAGGATTGGTTCTTTACTGGGTTGTGAACAACTTGTTTACGATCGGACAACAGTATGTGATCAATAATGCCTATAAAAAATATAAAGCAGCAGCGGTTGCAGAGCACCATAAAGAAAAGGACAGCTAATGAAAAAAGTTGAAGCAGATACCCTTGAAGAAGCGTATCAGAAAGCTGCGACACAATTAGCTTGTTCTATTACTGATCTTGAATATGAAGTCATTCAGCATCCTTCAAAAGGTATTTTGGGTTTTTTAAAGAAAAAAGCTATTATTGTCGCAACATGTAAAGAAACTGTTGTAGTTAAAGAGAGAAAAGAAGAAGTAGTTCAACTCCCAAGTGAAGAAGAGAGTGTTGCTTCTGAAATCATGGCTGTGGTTAAAGATGAGTCTGTTGAAGAAGAGAATGAAAATATTTCTGAAATCATTGATCATAAAAAAGCATCTATAAAGACAGTTGAAAAAGATGTTGTTTTAGATAACTTTTTTGCAGTAGACCAGAAAGATGAAACTGTAGAAGAGGAAACACTGGATGATAAAGAAAGTGAAGATGAGTCTGTTGTTTATGATGAATTGGCACTCTTAATTGAAAACCAGATCAAAGAGTTACTTTCTCACTCGTGTTTTGATATAGATGTAGTGGAAGTAGATGTCAGAGACAATACAGCTCTTATCTTTATAGATGGTAACGATGCTGCTTTGCTTATTGGTAAAGAGGGATATCGTTACAATGCACTTTCTTATATGTTGTTTAACTGGTTACATACGAAGTATGAACTCTTTATCAAGCTTGAAATTGCTGAATTTTTGACATCTCAACAAGAGATGATCCGTAACTATATAAAACCTGTTATTGAAAATGTCGAAAAACACGGAAAAGGTAAAACGCGTTCACTCGATGGTATTTTAGTACAAATTGCACTCGAACAACTGCGTGAAGCTTTTCCAAATAAATATGTTGCTGTAAAAACAGGCAGAGAAGGCAACAAATTTGTTGTGATCAACGAATTCAACAATAAAAGTCATGCATAACAGTATAGCTGCCATTGCTACAGCACATGGTGTCTCTTCCATCTCTATTATCAGAGTGAGTGGAGAGGCAGCATTGGAGATCGCACACAAGATCTCTCATTTAGAAAAGATCACTCCGCGACATGCACACCTTACTTCACTTTACAATAAACAAAATGACTTGATAGATCATGCGATCATGATCTATTTTGCTGCACCGCACAGTTTTACAGGTGAAGAGATAGTAGAGTTTCAATGTCATGGCGGCATGATCGTGGCACAGGAGATCTTAGATACGATCACCTCTTATGGTGTACGACTTGCCGAACCCGGTGAATTTTCAAAAAGAGCATTTTTGAACGGTAAGATAGATCTTACGGAAGCAGAAGCGATCTCTAAACTGATAGAAGCAAAATCTGTGGATGCAGCTAAAATTTTAGCCAGGCAAATGAAAGGTGAACTTAAAGAATTCGTCAATGAGAGCAGGGATGCATTACTCAAATCTTTAGCCTATTCAGAAGTGATGATAGATTATGCAGAAGAAGATATTCCTGATGATATTATGGAAAATATTGTGAAACAATTGGATGAGCTAACAGGCAAAATTGAAAAGATCGTTGATGCTTCGCACAGAAGACGCGGGTTAATAGAAGGTTTTAAAGTAGCTATTATCGGTAAACCAAATGTGGGGAAAAGCTCTCTGCTTAATGCGCTGCTTTCATATGACAGAGCTATTGTCTCTGAAGTAGCAGGGACAACAAGAGATACCATAGAAGAACAGGTACGTATCGGTTCCCACATCATCAGACTTGTTGATACAGCAGGTATACGTGAATCAGAAGATACGATAGAAAAAATAGGTATAGAAAGATCTATTGCTTCTGTGGAAGATTCCGATATTATTATTGCCCTTTTTGATGGTTCCAGAGTTTTTGATGATGAAGATGAAAAAATTCTTAGTATTGTAAATGATTTTCAAGATAAGCACTGTATTGTAGCTATCAATAAATCAGACTTGGAATTGAAACTTAACCGAAATAAATTTGAAGCGTTTGATTCTATAGAAGTATCTGCTAAAAAAGGCTTTGAAAAACTTACTGCCGGCATAGAGAATTTACTGAACGGCATTGGTGAAGGTGAAGAGTTGATGTTGATCTCAGCCAGACAGATCGAAGCAGTCACTTTGGCTAAAAATTCTATCATTGAAGCTAGAATACCGCTTATTGATGGTGAGTTGGAATTTTTCTCTTACCATTTGCAAGAGGCGGTAAAAGCCATCTCTTCCATCTCTAAACCTTACGACTCTGAAGAGATACTGGACAAAATGTTCGGTGAATTCTGTTTGGGTAAGTAGGAGATAATGATGGAAAATTTTGAACTTTATCTTATTGTAGGACTAATTGTATTTACTCTCTGGTTTATCTTTAATACCAAGAAGTTTTATTTTGGTGAAAAACGAAAAATAAAAAACTTGCATCGTTTTGCAAAAGAGGGAGAAGTAAAAGCACAGCAAGAACTTGCACAACATTACCAAAAAGGCAAGATACTGGAGAAAAATTGTGAAAAGGCAGCGTATTGGTATCAAAAAGCTGCCTTTTCCGGTGATGAAAAGGCAAAAGGTTATTTGCAAAAGTTTTTAGAGAAACGTAAAAATAATCGTAAAAACAAATGTTAATACAGTATAATGATAAATTAATAAAATAAAATCTGAATAGATCGAAATACAAGGAATATCTTTTATGTCAAAAAAACAACTATTATTTTTAAGCTCTCTCATTGGGCTTTTTATTCTTTCAGGATGTGTTCAAAGTGACCTAAAACGTCCTCAGCAGAACTATAGTCAGCAACAGGGACAAGGTAACTGGGAAGATCAAACACGTTTAGATGAAGAGAGTATAGATATCTCTGACTTGGATGAGAGTGTGACTGAGAGGGAGACGGCTATTACTGAAAGTCAGGAATCACAAAAATTGGCACGTATTCCTTTTCCTACATCTGAATATAACGGTTTGGCAAGAACAGGTAAGGGTACTATTTCAGGTAATATTTATGTGAATGATACCTATGGTAAAAAAATTCCAGGTTCCGGAACAAGACTTTATTTGAATCCTGTAACATCGTATTCAAATCAATGGTACAGTGCCAGCTATATTGGTGGTGCCAAAATGCAAAAAGCAGATTCTAAACTATTTAACTATTTAAGATTTACTGCTTCCGATACAAATGGTAAGTATGCATTTTATGGTGTCCCGTCAGGAAGTTATTACCTTATCGGTACAGTAAAGTGTGGTACAGAATGTGGATATGATACACCAAAAAGCATAAGAATAGCAACGAAAGTGAGTGTATCCGGAAATAATATAGTTGAACAGGATCTAAGTAGATTCTTAGACTAGTATGCGTGAACTTACCCTTTTGGGTAAGCTGCTTCTAACGCCTTATAGAGCTCATTCGGTTTTACATTTTCATTCTCTTCTAAAACTTTTTGCATCGTGACATTATCTTCTTCACCATTCCATATCTTAATATAAGTTCCTTCTTTATATCCGTGATCCTGTCTAAACTGATTGAGTATATTTTTCCCTACATAAAGTGTATACAGTGTATCAAGATTCAGTCCTGACTGCATAGCAACATCAATGAATGCAGCCATAAGTTTTTCTGTTGTTCCTTCACAAAAGAGCGTTTTCATCAACACTTCTACTACAGCAATTTGCTCATAGTAGTCTTTGAAATGCTCTTTTAACTCTCCTGAGAAGTCTGAATAATTTGCAAGATCATTAATATTCTTGGCAAGTGTTTCAATGCTTCCGAGATCTCCTCTTTTGTAATCTTCCAGCCCCTGTGACATAATAAAGTGCCAAATGTCTACAGCTTCTATTTTAATATTGGCATAATCCGGTCTTGCATCAATGTTTTTCCAATGTTTCCAGGGGTAAGACTCAATAAGTTCAGCACATTCAAGGTAAGTACAGCGTTTCCAGTCAATAGGTTTACCGTTCTTTGTTATTCCGTCTTCCCACCCCAGACCATTGGTCGCATCATTGAGTTGTTGTTGCAACTCAAGCATTTGTAATATTTTGTCCATAAAAAGCCTTAGAATATTATTCCTCGTTCCCATCGTCCCGATGGGAACGAGATACAGATGAGATATTCTACCTTTTCATCACTTTATTAGTACTTTTTAAGTAAAATAAACTCCTTAATTCACCTCCTAAAAGGACACAATTTATGTCACAACCTATCAAAGATCTAGATGAAGTTTTAAAGAGTCATAAGCTTAGCAAAGAAGAGTATGAAGATATTTTACGTATTTTGAATGGCAGACATCCCAATATCGTTGAGATCGGTATTTTTTCAGCCATGTGGTCTGAACACTGTTCATATAAATCAAGTAAAAAATACCTTAATGGTTTCCCTACAAAAGCACCATGGGTCATTCAGGGACCGGGTGAAAATGCCGGTGTAATTGATATTGGTGACGGTATGGCTGCTGTCTTTAAGATGGAGAGTCACAACCACCCTTCATTCATTGAGCCTTTTCAGGGTGCAGCAACAGGAGTTGGCGGGATCTTGAGAGATATCTTTACAATGGGTGCAAGACCTGTAGCCAATCTCAATGCTTTACGTTTTGGAAAAATAAGAGGAAACTCAGATACAAACAAATACCAAAGACACCTTGTTCGCGGTGTCGTTGACGGTATCGGCTCTTATGGTAATTGTATGGGAGTGCCGACCATCGGTGGAGAAGTGAGTTTTGATGAGTCTTACAATGGTAATATCCTTGTAAATGCATTTGCATTGGGACTGGTAAAATCTGATGAAATTTTCCTTGGAGTAGCTTCGGGTATAGGTAACCCGGTGATGTATGTTGGATCTAAAACAGGTCGTGACGGTCTTGGTGGTGCGGTCATGTCTTCAGATTCATTTACTGAAGAGTCAAAATCACTTCGTCCTACCGTACAGGTGGGTGACCCCTTTACAGAAAAGCTGCTTCTTGAAGCCTGTTTGGAACTTTTCAAAACAGACCACATTATAGGTATTCAGGATATGGGTGCAGCAGGTCTTACTTCATCCGCTTTTGAAATGGCAGGTAAAACAGGTGCAGGACTCATTATGCATCTTGACAAAGTTCCGGCAAGGGAAGAGGGCATGACACCTTATGACTTTATGTTGTCTGAATCTCAGGAGCGTATGCTGATCTGTGCCAAAAAAGGCAGAGAGCAGGAGATCATCGATATCTTTGAAAAATGGGAATTGGATGTTGCCGTCATCGGTGAAGTAACCGATACAGAAAGGATGGAGTTGTTTTGGCACGGTGAGCAGGTTTGTGATATGCCGATCGCTCCTGTGAGTGAAGAAGCACCGATCCTGGACAGACCCACTTCAAGACCAAAATATTTGGATGAAGTAAATGCAAAATCTGTCGAAGACTATGTAGAAATGGAAGATCAGGAAGTGTATGAAAAACTCTTTACTTCTATTGAAGTGGTAGATAAATCCTGGGTCTATAATCAGTATGACTCTATGGTACAGACCAATACAGCAAAAGGACCTGGATCTCTTGATGCCTCTTGTATTCGTATTAAAGAAAATGGTAGAGCTTTGGCTATGTCTTCTGACTGTAACCCTCGTTACTGCTACATTGACCCTAGAAAAGGTGCGGCACTTGCAGTGGTTGAATCCGGAAGAAATGTAGCAATGTCAGGAGCAAGACCACTTTCCATTACGGACTGTTTGAACTACGGTAACCCTGAAAATCCGGAAGTCATGTGGCAGTTTGCAGAAGGTTGTGAGGGTATTAAAGAAGCATGTATTGCTCTCAATACTCCGGTTGTCTCCGGAAACGTTTCACTTTACAATGAAACAAACGGTATTTCTGTCTTCCCTACGCCTGCCATTGTAATGGTTGGATTAAATGATGATCAGGACAAAGTACTTCCTTCATGTTTCCAGGAAGAGGGGTCGAATATTGTTCTTCTTGGTGAAACAAAAGGCGAGTTTGGCGGATCACTTTATATTAAAGAACTTTTTGCTGAAACAGTAGGGAAATTACCGGACTTTGACTACAAAATGGAACTGGGACTTTGGGAACTTGTTATTGAAGCCAATAAGGAAGGACTTCTTAAATCTGCAAAAGATGTGAATTTAGGGGGGGTCGCTATTGCTCTCTCTAAAATGGCAGCGGTCTCCGGTAAAGGAATATCTGCCAAAGTATCGGTTGATGACAGTAGAAATATCTTTGATGAATCACAAAGCAGAGCATTGGTTGAAGTGAGTGATGAGGATCTCGATGAAGTACTTGCTATCGCTTCCGGGCTTGGGTTAAGAGCTGAAGTGATCGGTAAGATAGGTGGTGATATCGTAAAAGTGAATGATGTAGAGCTTTCTATGGAAAAAGTGAAAGATATTTACTTTAATACTTTTGCCCGTATCATCGAGCAGGATCTGTAGTCTTTAATTTCTATTGTAGTTTGAGTTAAATAAATGTGTAGGGTCGGTTTACCGACCACAAAGAAAGAGAGAAAAATGAGAGCATTACTAAGCGTTAGTGATAAAAATGGCATTGTTGAGTTTGCAAGAGCTTTGGAGAAACTTGGTTGGGAGATCATCTCTACAGGTGGTACCTATAAGACTTTAAATACGGCTGGCATTAGCGTAATAGAGATTGATGAAATCACTAAATTCCCTGAGTGTTTTGAAGGTCGTGTGAAGACTTTGAACCCATATGTGCATGGTGGAATTCTTCATAAAAGAGGAGATGCAGCACATGTGGCACAGGCCAAAGAGCTTGGCGTTGAAGGTATAGACCTTGTTTGTGTAAATCTTTATCCTTTTAAAGAGACTATCGAGAGAACAGAAGATTTTGCTGAGATCATCGAGAATATCGACATTGGTGGACCAACAATGGTTCGTTCTGCAGCAAAGAACTTCAATGATGTACTTATAGTTACTAATGTAAATGACTATGAAGATGTATTGACTGCATTGGAAACAGGGTCTGACAGCATAGAATTCAGACGTGATCTAATGATCAAAGCATTTGAACATACAGCAGCCTATGATGCTATGATCGCAAACTATATGAATGGCCGTTTTAATGGTGGTTTTGGTGAGTATCAATTCATCACCGGTAAAAAATCGTTCCAGACACGTTATGGAGAGAACCCACACCAAAAAGGAGCACTCTATGAGTTTGACACGCACTTTTCTGATAACTTTAAACAAGTAAAAGGTGAAGCCTCTTTCAACAATGTTAACGATGTAAATGGTGCGCTTAAAATTGCTTCTAGTTTTGGTGACGCGAATGCTGTATGTATTGTAAAACACGGTAACCCATGTGGTTTTGCTATTAAAGGTTCATTGATTGAATCGTACACAGAAGCACTTAGATGTGATCCTGTATCTGCCTTTGGTGGTGTTGTTGCAGTCAATGGTGTAGTGACAAAAGAGCTTGCTGAGAAGATGAATGAGATATTTTTAGAAGTAGTTATGGCGGCAGACTTTGAAGCAGAAGCACTGGAAGTATTTGCAAAGAAAAAACGTTTGAAACTTTTTTCTCAGGGTGGATCTAAATTGGTTATGAGTAAAGACTCTCATGACTTCAAACATGTAGACGGCGGATTTGTATATCAAAACTCTGACTGCATCTGTGACAATGAAGTACACAATGCACACAAAAAGTCAGAACTTACTGCCACAGAGCAGGAGATGAAAGACTTGGAGATCGCCTGGAAAGTGGCAGGTCTTACAAAGTCTAACTGTGTTGTGTATGTAAAAGATTCAGCAATGGTAGCAGTAGGTATGGGTATGACATCTCGTGTAGATGCTGCTCAATGTGCCTTGAAAAAAGCAAAAGAGATGGATATAGATGTTTCCGGAGCAGCTATGGCATCAGAAGCATTCTTCCCGTTCCGTGACAGTATCGATGCTGCTGCGGAAGCGGGTGTAAAAGCAATCATTGAGCCTGGTGGAAGCATTAGAGATGATGAAGTCATTGAAGCTGCGAATGAGCATGGTATCTCTCTTTATTTTACTACGGTGAGACACTTCTTGCATTAATGGTATTTTTGGTGTCGTCGGGGGACAACACCCTACGGCATCTACATCTTTACTGTAGAGTGTTGTGTAGGGTCGGTTTACCGACCTTGTATATCATGGTCGATAAATCGACCCTACGATGTTTGTTTATGTTTAAACTGATACATCATAATAGAAGCAGCAACCCCCACATTGAAACTTTTAACCCCTTCCATCATTTCAATGGTAACCACTTCATCACAAATCGCTAAAACATCATCTGAAAGTCCGGATCCTTCATGTCCCATTAGCAGTACCCATTTGTCAACAACTTTTACAGAGGAAAGAGGTGTAGAATCTTCTGTTACTTCTGCAGCGTAGATCCTGTATCCATTTTCTTTTAGGCTTATGATTGTCTCTTTGATGTCAGAGTAGATATGGGTTTTAAGCATTGAGATGTGACCCATAGAAACACGTAATGCACGACGAGAATAGGGGTGTGGTCCGTAAGAGGGTACAAGGTAGGAGTCTATGCCTATGGCAGCTGCAGAACGTGCAATAGCACCTATGTTTTGGGTGGAAGAGATCTCATCCAACATAATGATGTTGTCTCCCAACTCATGGAGAGGGGTCTCTTTTGGACGTATGCCATGCATCATGACATTGTGGTGTATTTTATGCCCTACAATGTTTTGCATCTGTTCTTTTGTAGCCAGGTATAAAATGGCATCTTTGTATGTACTGATCAGCTCAGAGAATTCATCATAATAGCTTTGTGTTGCCAAAATACTTTTGACTTCTATACCTTCTTCCAAAAGCAGATTAACTACTTTAGGACTATCTGCAATAAAAGAGCCGTCTTCTCTAAAAGCATTTTCACGAAACTGATGGTAGAGTGTAAGCGATTTGTCATCTATGTCTGTAACTACTGTAAAATTCATAGGGTATTGTACAGTAAGTATTTTTTTAATGTATAAGAAACGATATAATAGTGTTTAAATTTGATCATATGGAACAAATTACAGGAGGAAACAGATGCAATTATCTGCTAAGGATATGGAAATACTCATTCAGGCAAAAAAGATACTCGAGAATCCGGGGTTTGCTATAAAGGCAGCAAACTACATTGGAAAACCTATAGAGTTTGCTTTGGAAAAGATCGATTCTCAAACGATCAACAATGCTACCCAAAAGGCACTTCAGAAATCTCTTGACCTTGCCATAGGTACAATGGATCTTAGGCAACTCAAAACCCCGTCTAATCTAAAACATAAAATAGCAGTGACTGCAAGTGGTGCAGCAGGTGGTGTTTTTGGTATGCTTGCTCTCCCTCTTGAACTTCCTGTATCGACTACGATCATGCTGCGTTCCATTGCTGAGATAGCACATTGTGAGGGAGAAGAGCTTGGAGAGTTTCAGACACGTTTGGAGTGTTTGCAGGTATTTGCTCTGGGTAGTGAAAAGAGCAGGGAAGATGATGCTTCTGAGAGTGCCTACTATGCAGCAAGAGCCGGACTTGCCTATGAAATGAAAGCAGCACTTAAAGCTGTTGAAGGTATGAGCCAAAAAGCCATACAGGATGCACTGGCAAGAGGGAATATGCCTATGCTGATAAAAGTGATAGAGTCTATTGCATCACGTTTTGGTATTGCTGTATCTGAAAAAGCTGTTGCCCAGGCTATACCTTTACTGGGAGCTGGTGGAGGAGCGGGTATCAATCTATTGTTCATAAACCATTTCCAAGATATGGCAAAAGGACATTTTGCCATACGACGTCTTGAGAAAATATATGGTAAAGAAGTCGTGCAGAAAGTATATAATGCAATCATTCAGGAGTGACAGTGTACGCAGACAGTGGAATAGTACTCAGGAAAAACAGGAAAAAATATGTTTAAGAAAATGAAAGATATTGCACTCTCAAAGGCTGCTAAGATTGCCATAAATATACAAATTAAGGAGTATGGAAAGATGCTGAAATTAAATTTGGATTCTAAACAAAAAAGTATAGAGATGGAAGTCATGCTTGATGGGGAACATGAGCCTTTATCTGTCCATGTGAGAAACTATGAAATGACAGAAGAGAATGGAAAACATTTTTTAAAAGTACATGGTGTGACTACATCAAGAGCCTGGATCAATACTATGGCATCCTCTTACTTGGAAGGTAAGACTTTTGAAATCCCGGCTGAGTATGCAAAAATATTAAAGGTTATCGTGTAAATGTTTAAAATTTTACCTCTTTTAGTTATACTCCCAAATAATATTTAATATAGGATTATGAAAAATGACAAGAATTAAAATTCAGTACAGTGAGGCACTAAATGCCGAATCTTAA